>JBDTIW010000001.1:0-5839 GCA_039936215.1 Caulobacteraceae bacterium
CCTGGCGCAGCGGCTCGGCTGGCGATATGGAAACCCGCGTCTCGGTGTGCAGTCCGGCGCCGTTCAGCGCCAGTTGGTGATCGCCCACGCTCAACGGCTCGTCGAGCGCCAGGGCGAAACGCCCCGCGCCATCGGCCGCCACCTTCCCCTTTTGAACGCCATCGACCCCCAGGTTCAGATTGGCCCCGGGTGTCGCGATTCCCGAAACCACCGTCCCGCCCTTGTGGTCGAAATCCACCGCCAGGATACGCGGAGCCCCGCCGGCGGACAACACCTCGGCCCCGGCCCCGGCGCGAAGCTGGGCCGCCACCCCTTGCTGGGTCAGCGCCAGATAGCCCTCGGCCTGAACCGTTCGGGCGCCCTCGATCATCGAGAGGCCGAACAGGCGCACCGCTGGCGCGGTCGCCAGTACGATCCGCCAACACCCGTTCTTGTCGGCCCTGGCGAACGCCGCTTGGCCGGCCGGGGTGGCCAGGCGCACGCGCGAGCCGGCCTCGGCGCGGCCCGCCAGCAGCACACGTCCGCCGGTCATGGGCGTGACACTTTCAACAGCCGGTGGGGCGCGATAGGCGCGCTCTGACGCCGTCGACGCGGCGCCGCGCGACGGACGGCCGCCGCTCTGGCCGGCCGGCCCGCAGGCGGCCAGCGCTACCGCCAGCGCCAGAGCGGCCCATTTCAACCTTGACGCGACTTGAATCGGCTGTCCTTTCCCATGACTATGCCCCTCGCCGCCGCTGGGCGCGCTTGTTGTCCCGGAGACCGCAGGTAATGTCGAGCCCGCTCGGGCGCCTGGAGTCGGTGTGCGTTTTTTGCGGATCGTCCAATACGGCGCGGCCGGCGCTGCTATCCGCCGCCGCCGCCCTGGGCGAAATCCTGGCGCGCGAAGGCGTGCGGCTGGTCTATGGCGGCGGCGGGGGGGGCCTGATGGGGGCCTGCGCCGGCGCCGCGCGCCAGGCCGGCGGCCGGGTGTTGGGGGTGATCCCACGGTTCCTGACCCATGTCGAAGCGGCGCCGGCGGGGGCGGACATTGTCGTGGTCGCCTCCATGCACGCGCGCAAAATGCGGATGTTCGAGGAAGCCGACGCCTTCGCCGTTCTGCCCGGCGCCATCGGCACCCTGGAGGAAGCGATCGAACTGCTCTCCTGGCGTCGCCTCGGCCTGCACGCCAAGCCCATCGTCTTCTACAACCCCGAGAATTTCTGGGCCCCTTTGTTCGCCCTCTTCCAGCAATTCATCGACGCCCGCCTGCTGCTGCCACAGTTCGCCGACTGCTGGCGCGCCGTGGAAGGCATTGAGGGTGTGGTCCCGGCCCTGCGCGCCATACCGACGACGTTCGTGAATGTGTCAGGAGCTACGGCGCTGATCTAATTTGGCACTCGCACCTTGTCCAGAAACCCATTGACCAGCGGGTATCGCCTGTCCCGCCCGAACGCCTTCCCGCCGATCTTGACCCCCGGGGCGGCCTGGCGACGCTTGTATTCGGAGGCGTAGAGCAGGCGCTGGACGCGTTCGACGGTCGCGGCCTCGTGCCCGGCGGCGACGATCTCGTCGAGGGTGGCTTCCTCTTCCACCAGACCGTGCAGGATGGCGTCCAGTTCCTCATAGGGCGGCAGGCTGTCCTGGTCGGTCTGGTCGGGCCGCAGTTCGGCCGACGGCGCCTTGGTCAGGACGCGCTCAGGGATCGGCGCGGGGGGTCCGTCATAAACAGCGTTGGCGTTGCGCCAGCGGCAGAGGGCGTAGACATCGACCTTGTAGATATCCTTGAGCACGTTGTAGCCGCCGCACATGTCGCCGTAGAGGGTGGCGTAGCCCACCGCCATCTCGGACTTGTTGCCGGTGGTCAAAAGCATCAGGCCGAGCTTGTTGGAAAGCCCCATCAGGGTCACCCCGCGGATGCGGGCCTGCAGATTCTCCTCGGTGAGGTCCGGCGCGCGGCCGGCGAAGGCGGTGGCCAGCATGGCCTCGAACGCGCCCATCGCCGGAGCGATGGCGATCTCCTCCAGGGCGACGCCGACCGCCTTGGCGCAAGCCGCCGCGTCCTCAAGGCTCGCCGCGCTGGTGTAGCGCGAGGGGAGCATGTAGGCACGCACGTTCCGCGGCCCCAGGGCGTCGCGCGCCACCACCAGACATAGCGCCGAGTCGATTCCGCCCGAGAGGCCCAGCAGCACGCCGGGAAAGCCCGACTTGCGCACATAGTCGCGCAGCCCCAGGACCATGGCGCGGTAGATCTCCTCCGCCCCACGCGGCCAATCGCAAAGCGGCGCATCGACGCAGCGCCACACCGCGCCGGCCCTTTCCCAGGTCGAGAGCGTCAGGGCCGGCTCGAACATCGGCAGGCTCATGCAAAGCTCGCCATCGGCCTGAAGGGCGAACGAGCCGCCATCGAACACCAGTTCATCCTGGCCACCGACCTGGTTGACGTAGATCAGCGGCAGGCCCGTCTCGGCCACCCGCGCCCTCGCCACCGCCAAGCGTTCGTCGTCGGCGGTGCGGCGGAAAGGCGAGCCGTTGGGAACCAGCAGCAATTCCGCCCCCCGCGCCTTGAGGCGCCGGCACGGCTCCGGACCCCAGATATCCTCGCACACCGGCGCGCCAATCCTCACCCCCGCCACCTCGAACAGGCCCGGCTCCGTTCCCGGAACGAAGATGCGTTTCTCGTCGAAGACGCCGTAATTGGGCAGGTCGATCTTGAAGGAAACCCCCTTGATCTCGCCCTGCGCGATATGGGCGATGGCGTTGCGCGGCACGCCGTCCTCGCCGGCCCACGGCAGGGTGACCAGGGCCGCGCCGGCGTGCGCGGTGGCCGCCGCCAGCCGCTCCAGCGACTCCCGGCAAGCCCGCACCGCCGCGGGCTTGAGCGCCAGATCCTCAGGTGGATAGCCGATCAGGAAGAGCTCTGAAAAGAGCGCCACATCCGCGCCCGCCGCTGTCGCCTCGGCCATCAGGCGCCGCGCCAAGCCCTCGTTGCCGGCGACATCGCCGACGGTGGGATTGGCCTGGGCCGAGGCGACGACGAAGCGGCTAAACATGGCGCGCTTCTAAGCCATGGGGCGAGGCATTCCAGAGATTTTGTTGCCGGGTCCCTAAGCGAGGCACCCCCTCGGCGCCGTCATCACGGCCTTGTGCCGGGGACCCGCCCTCCCCTACCCCTTCTCGCGCATCAGTCTTCCCTGTTCGCGTTTCCAGTCCCGGGCGGCTATCGTTGCGCGTTTGTCGGGGGCGGACTTGCCCTTGGCCAGAGCGAGTTCGAGCTTGGCTAGGCCCTTGTCGTTGAAATAGAGCCGGGTGGGGATGAGGGTGCGGCCGTCGCGGCGCACCGCGCCCAGGAGCTTGTCGATCTGCTTGCGGTGCAGGAGCAGGCGGCGGGGGCGGCGGGGCTCGTGGTTGAAGCGGTTGGCCGGGCCGTATTCGGGGATGTAGGCGTTGACCAGTGTGATCTGACGCCCTTCGGCGGCGGCGTAGGATTCGGCGATGTTGGCTTTGCCCAGGCGCAGGGACTTGACCTCCGAGCCGGTCAGCAGGAGGCCGGCCTCGAACTTCTCCTCCAGGAAATAGTCGAACCGGGCGCGCCGGTTCTCGGCGATCAGCTTGGTCATCGAGGCGTGGTCACGGGACGGCGCCCGCCTCTTCCATGGCGACCAGGATATCCCCCCTCACGGTGTCGGCGCACGGAGCGATGGGCAGGCGGACATCTTCGGCACACAGGCCGAGGTGAGCCAGGGCGAACTTGGCTGGAGCTGGCGAGGCGTCGAGGAAGAGGGCCTTGTGGAGGTGGACAAGTTTATCCTGTAGCGCCAATGCTTTCGCCCAATCTTTTGCCATGGCGGCGTCGAAGAAGGCGGCGACCGGCCCCGGCGCGACATTGGCGGTCACGCTGATGCAGCCGTGGCCGCCGTGGGCCATATATCCCAGCGCGCTGGGATCGTCGCCCGACAGCATGATCCAGTCCGGCCCGCAGGTCAGGCGCTGAGCGCTGGCGCGGACCATATCGCCGGTGGCGTCCTTGATCCCGACCACGCCCCGCAAGGCTGCGATCCTGGCCAGGGTGTCGTCCGCGATATCGACGCCGCTGCGCGAGGGGACGTTGTAGACGACGACGGGAAAATCCACCGCCGCGGCGATGGCGGCGTAGTGGCGGAACAGACCCTCCTGGCTTGGCCGGTTGTAGTAGGGTGCCACCACCAGGGCGGCGTCGGCGCCCACCGTCTTGGCGTGGTCGACCAGTTCGATGGCCCGGGCGGTGGAATTGGCCCCAGCCCCGGCGATCACCGGCACGCGGCCGGCGGCCAACGCCACGCAGAGCTCCGTCACCCGCTCGTGTTCGGCGTGGTCGAGGGTCGAGGCCTCGCCCGTGGTGCCCATGGGAACCAGGCCGTGGACGCCGGCGGCGATCTGGCGCTCGACCAGGCGCGTAAAGGCCTCTTCATCCACCGCCCCCCTCAAAAAAGGCGTGATCAGCGCGGTAAACACGCCCTTGAACGGCAATCGGGACATTGACGCAGAGAAGGCCGTGATATGAACCCGCGTCAAGGAGTGACCGAAAGTTGAGTCTAAAGATTTTCCGAACCGGCTTGGCCGCCGGCGCCGCGATCGCCGCCGCCAGCGTGGCTGAGGCCCAGACGACGGGTCCCGCCACGCCGATTCCCTATACGTCGCTGCGCGACGCCGCGCCGACGCCCTACCCTTCCACGTCCGCTTACGTTCCGCCGGCCTACGCGCCGCCCGCCTATGCGCCCCCCTCCCCCTTCGCCCAGTCGGGGGCCGCCTACGGCCAATCGCTGTCCCCGTCGGACGCGCAGAACCTGCTGACGGCGCTGGCGGCGGCCCGGCAGGGCGACGGGGGCCGCATCCGCGCCTCCATGGCCGGCCTCTACGATCCCCTGGCCCGCAAGATCGCCTTATGGGCCTTGGCCGACGCCGGGCCCGATTCCCTGAGCGACGCCGAGGCCAACCAGGTCCGCCTCGACTTGGCCGGCTGGCCCAGCCCCGACCGGCGCCAGATCGCCGACGCGCAGCGGGCGGGGGTGGCCGTCGCCGAGGCGGAATTCGAGGCCGGCTGGACCGCCCTCACCAAGCTGAGGAACCCGCAAGGGGCGGATCAACATTTTGCCCGGCTGCAGACGCTCGGGCGCTCCCCCCTGACCCAGAGCCGGGCCTTCTATTGGCGAGGCCGGGCGACCGAGGCGATGGGAGACCCGGTTGGCGCGCAACTCTTCTACGCTCAGGCGGCGCGCTACTACACTACCTTCTACGGCCAGCTTGCCGCCGCCAAGGCCGGGCAGGCGATGATCACTCTGGGGCGCGATCCACCGGTCACCCCGGCGGACCGGAGCGCCTTCGAGGCCGGGGATCCCATCCGAGCGGCCAAGATTCTGGCCCAGATCGGCGCCAAGGATACGTTCAAAAGTTTGGTGATCGGCCTCTCGGACATGCTACCGACCGCCGCCGAGGAGGCGATGCTGGTGGATTTCGTCAGAGGCTGGGGCGATCAAAGTCTGGCCATGCGGGTGGTGCGCAACGCCGCCACGCGCGACCTCATCCTGCCCGAACGCGGCTATCCGATCCGCGCCACCCCGGTCGCCTACGGGGCGCCCGAGGCGCCCTTCGTGCTCGGCATCGTGCGCCAGGAAAGCAGCTTCGATCCCATGGCCCGGTCGGGGGCCGGGGCGCGGGGCATGATGCAGCTCATGCCGGCGACCGCCCAGAGCGTGGCCAGGGGTTTGGGCCTCGGCTATGGTGACCTGGAGGATCCGGTCTACAACATGACCCTGGGCTCGGCCTTCCTGGGCCAACTCGTGAACCAGTTCGGCGGCTCCTATGTGATGGCGGCGGCGGCCTA
>JBDTIW010000002.1:0-5456 GCA_039936215.1 Caulobacteraceae bacterium
GTGGGCGCCAGCGCGCCGGCCGGCGCGCCGACGGGGGCCACGCCGAGCGCGCCGGTGGTGTCGGTGGGCGCCGTGGCCGACGCCGTCTGGGCGGGGGCCGTGGCCTTGTTGCAGGCGCTGAGCGAAAGAGTCGCCAAGGCGCCGCTCAGGGCAAGGGCCGTCGAGCGAAGGAGAATCGCGTGTGTCATGGTCCCGTAACGCCTCATAAGCTTGGCCGTTCCCAATAGGATCGCGGTAATGTGATCCCTTGCGCATGAACCCGAGTTGAACCGCTCGCCCGCCCCGGCGTTCACACCCCTCGGGGTCCGCCGGGATCCCCGCCGGATTGACGGCGTCGATGCCGGTGGCCGAAACGCCCGACTCACCTCCATATGCGAATCATAGTGCAGGTTTAAACGTCTTCACTCGATGCATGGGAATGGATTCATGCCCGGCCGCCCCGCGATGTCCGACGCCGCCGCGCCCCGTCAAGCCGGCTACCTGGCCCTACTGCGGGCCGCCGAAGCCAATCCCGAAGAGGTGTTCACCATCCCCGGCGAGACACTGGCGATTCTTCTCCGCGATCTCGAGAACCCGCGCCGAGCGGCCAAGCGAGCGCGCATCCAGGCGGCCTGATCGGGGCTCTATCGCCGTCGGGCCGCCTGCCAGGACTGGAACATCAACAGGGTCCACACCTTGTGATCGACCGAGGAATCGCCGGCGAGGTAGCGGCGCCAGAGGGCCGATACGGGGCTCGCCTTCAGCACGCTCTGGCGGGCGATCAGAGCCGGATCGAGGAGATCGCCCGCCCACGTTCGCAGCGGTCCGGTGAGCCAGTCGTGGAGCGGGACCGAAAACCCCATCTTGGGTCGGTCGATCAGGTCCCTGGGCACGTAGCGATCGAGGACCTGGCGCAACAACCACTTGGTCTCCCCTCCCCTCAGCTTCATGGACGGCGGGGCGCGCCAGGCGAAGGCGGCCAGGCGCGGATCGAGGAGGGGCGCGCGGGTCTCCAGTCCGTTGGCCATGGAGGCGCGATCCACCTTGCACAGGATGTCGCCCGGCAGATAGTCGATGCTGTCGCGGCACATCATCGCTTCGAGGTCGTTGTCGAAGGGCGGCGCGGGTGGGCGCCAATCGGCTGTCGCCTTGGGTGGCGAGACGAGCAGGGCGTCCGGATCGGGCCAGGCGGTCATGGTGAGTTCGTAGAGTTCGGCGAAGTCGCGCGCCGCCGCCCAGCCGGCGGCGCGGCGAACGCTGGGGCCGAGCTTGCCACGCGCGGCGTAGCGATCGGCCAGGGGTCCGAGAAACCCCAGGGCGCCTTCCGTCAAGCCCATGGGCGCCGCGGCCAGCATCGCCGCCGCCGCGCGGCGAAACGGCAGGCGCCGCAGCGCCTTCCACAGGCGCGGCGCGCCGGGATAGCGCACATAACCGCCGAACATCTCGTCGCCGCCGTCGCCGGTCAGGGCGACGGTGACGTGGCGGCGGGCCATCTGGCTGATCAGGAAGGTGGGGATTTGCGAAGCGTCGGCGAACGGCTCGTCGAACATCGCCCCCAGCCCGGGCACGATGGCCTGGGCGTCGGCCGCGGTGACGGTGTGCTCGGTGTGGTCGGTGTTCAGGTGGCGAGCCACTTCCCGTGCGAAGGCGGCCTCGTTGAAGGCCGGCGATTCGAATCCCAAGGTGAAAGTCTTCACCGGCTGGGCGGCGATCGATTGCATGATGGCCACCACCAGCGACGAATCGATTCCCCCCGACAGAAAGGCTCCCAGCGGCACGTCGGCCAGCATCTGAGGCCCGATCGCCTCGCGCAGCAGCCGATCGAGCGCTTCGACGGCCGCGTCCGGGTCGGTCAGACGGTCCGCCCGCCCGGCTTCGACGACATCGCTCAGGCGCCAATAGGGCGCGACCGCCGCCTCGCCCCCCTCGCGCCAGGTGAGGAGACAGCCGGGGGGCAGCTTGCGCACACCCTCGTAAATGGCCAGCGGGGCCGGGACGTAGCCATAGCGGAAATAGAGCGACAGGGCCTCGGACGACAGGGCTCCGGTGAGGCCGGGCACGGCTTCGAGGGCGGTCAGTTCCGACGCAAAGGTCAAGCCGGCGCCGTGGGCGGCGTAGTAGAGCGGCTTCTCCCCGAAACGGTCGCGGGCGAGGTGGAGAGTGCAAAGCTGGCGGTCCCACACCGCGAAGGCGAACATGCCGCCGGCCCGCGCCAGGGCGGCCTCGACGCCGAAGCGGGCGATGGCCTCAAGGAGCACCTCGGTGTCGGAATGGCCGCGCCAAGCCACCGCGCCGGCCGCCTCCACTTCCGCCCGCAAGGCGCGATAGTTGTAGATCTCGCCGTTCAGGGTGAGGACATAGCGTCCGCAGGCCGACACCATCGGCTGGCGGCCGGCGGCCGAGAGATCGACGATCGACAGGCGCCGATGGCCGAGCCACACGCCGCCTTCGCGCCAGTCGCCTTCATCGTCGGGGCCGCGATGAGCGATCGCCGCCAGCATGGCGCGCCCCACCCGGGGCGCGATGGCCTGGGTGGGCCGAACGGCTCCGGCTATGCCACACATAGGGGGGCCCGGGAAAAGGCCCTGACCGTCACCGGCAGTGCTGCGTCCAGTGTTGGTGGACCATGACCTGCTGGCACAGCGCCGCGTGCCTATGCACGGGTTGGCTCGACGCCGACTGCTTGGGCGCCGGCGCCTTGACGCTCCTGTGGAGGCGCGTGGCCGTGTGGGATGTCGCGCGCGAAAGGTGATGGCGCGTCAGGTGGTTCGTGGACCGATGATGAACGGTGACGGCGACGTGGTGACGATGGTGGTGCGTCCCGGCCGTGGCCGCCGCGCAGGGCGCGATCGTCGCGGCGGCGAGGGCGACCGCGAGGAGGGTCTTGAAGGCTATGGTCATGGCGCGTTCCCGTTGGCGAAAAAAGCCGCTTCACTCCAGGCGACTCGCGCCCGTAACCGATTCAATACCCCTGGCACGAGCCCGGGCAAGTCTTCGCTGATCAATCCGGGCCCAAAAGCCTCGGCGCAGGCGCCGTGAACCCAGGCCCCGGCGCAGGCGGCCTCGAAACTCTCCATGCCCTGGGCGATCAGGCCGCCGATCAGGCCGGCCAGGACATCCCCCGAGCCGGCGGTGGCCAGCCACGGCGTGCCGTTCAGATTGACCGCGGCGCGTCCATCGGCCGCGGCGATCACCGTATCGGGACCCTTGAGCAGGACCACCGCCTGGGCGCGCGCGGCGGCCTGGCGGGCGGCGCCGATCCGCTCGGGCGCGCTCGCCAACAGGCCGGGGAACACCCGCTCGAACTCGCCGGCGTGAGGGGTAAGCACATCGTCGCGGTCGAGAATCTGGAAAAGTTCCTCGGGATCATCGCGAAAGACGCTGAGCGCGTCGGCGTCGACGACCAGCGCGGCGCCGGTGCGGGCCAGAGCCAGGACGTTGGAGAGGGTCGCCTCGGTCACCCCGGCCGCCGGTCCGATCACCGCCGCCTCGACGTTGGAAGCCGCCGTCTCCAGTTCGAGCTCGGTCTCGAACGGGCGCAGCATGATTGCCTCGAGATGGGCGGCGTTGACCATCAGGGCCTCGGGGGGCGAGAGCAGGGTCACCAGCCCCGCCCCCACCCGCAGGGCCGCCCTGGCGGCCAGCCGCGCCGCTCCGGTGCTCCAGGCTTCCCCGCTGACCACGATCAGGCGGCCGCGGGTATATTTGTAGGCCGCGACGCCCGGCCAGGGATAGCGGCGCAGCCACAGGTCGGGGGTGTTTTCGAACAGGCTAGTCGGTGTTTGGCCCAGACCGATGTCGGCCACCACTACCTCGCCGCACAGGGCGCGGCCCGGCTGCAGGGCGTGGGCGATCTTGCGGCGATGGAAGGTGACGGTCAGGGCGGCCTTGAAACTCGCATTGCCGAGCGGTCGGCCGGTGTCGCCCGCAAGGCCGCTGGGGACATCGATGGCCACCACCGTTTCGCCTGATCGCTCCAGGGCGCGCGCCAGCCGCGCCTGAGCGGGGCCGAGCGGCCGGTCCAGACCCGCCCCGAACAGCGCGTCGACGACCAGATCGCCCTTGCCGACCCGCTCGCCGAGCGGGGCCGTCTCGCCGGACCACAACGCCGCCGCCGCGCGGGCGTCGGGCGTCTTGGGCGGCGCGAGAGCCTCGACGCGCACCTCCCAGCCGCGCGCCTGGAGCAATCTGGCGGCCACATAGCCGTCGCCGCCGTTGTTTCCCGGCCCGGCCAGCACCACCGTCCGGCGCGGCGAAAAGCGCGCCGCCACGGCCTCGACCACCGCCGCCCCCGCCCGCTCCATCAGTTCGAGGCCGGACGTCCCGCCCGCCACCGCCGCCCGATCGGCGGCGGTCATTTGAGCAACCGTCAGGATCTCGCGGCCGATCCTGGTCGTGGTTCCGCTCATAACACCCCCGTCGCCGCTTCCCGTCCGCGTTCGATCACCCTGAGACCCCCTTCACCCAGTTCCAAGGCGGTGATCGAAGCGTGGTCGGGTCGAAAGCCGATCACGCGGTCGTCACCGGCGAGAATCGAGAGCACCGCGTTGATGGCCACGAAATGGCTGAACACCGCGAACCTTGGCCGCGAGGTCACCGCCGCCATCACATCGCGGCGCCACGCGTCATAGTCGAGATCGCCGGAGATTTCGTCCCAGCGCCCGGCCAAGGTCCGGCGCAGCCACGCCGGCCTATCTTGGCTCGCCAGGGATTTCGGTGTGGGGATCTCTCCCACCGCCGCATCGATCGTCACCGGCACGCCCAGGGCGTCGGCGAGCGGCTGGGCGGTCTGGCGACAGCGGCGCAGGGGGGAGCTGGCCACCCCCGTTGGACGTTCGACCGGCGGCAGGGCCAGCAGAAACGCCGCCGCCGTCCGCGCCTGGGTCTCGCCGGTCTCGTCCAGGCCCGGATCGTCGTCGGAACCGCCCCAGGTCGAGGCCGGCCGGCCGTGGCGGATGAGATAGAGGCGGCTCATCGATTCAATCCGGAACGAAGAGGTTGTGCTCGCCATCGGGGGCAAGGCTCACCTGACCGGTGCGGCCAACCTGCTCGGCGGCCTCCATGGCCCGCAGCGTCGCCTCGTCGGCCGGCGTATTGGCGACAAACCGGCTGCCCTCGGCGTCGCGGCCGATAACGATGCCCATGCGATAGCCCTGCCGCGCATGGACGACGGTGTAGGTCTCGATCCTCGCCGGCCCCTCGGGCCGATCGACGATCGGCGGATGATCCAGGGCGTCGATCCGGCGCTGGATCACCTGAGGGTCCTCCCGAGCGAACGGCGCCTTGGGCGGCGTGGTGGAATAGATCCCAACCGACTGCTTGGTCAGATACCAGCCGTTGGCCGTGGCCAAGCCCCAGCTACCCGGCTTGCCGCGCAGTTTCCGCATCATCGTGGCCACCGAATGCATCGCGTAATTGTTCCCTGGTCCGCCGAAGTACGGCAGGCCGCCGGTCACCGTCAGGCCACGCGGATCGTT
>JBDTIW010000003.1:0-6342 GCA_039936215.1 Caulobacteraceae bacterium
GCCCCGCCGTCCCGGTCGGCGGTGAAGGCGGCGGTCAACCCCTCAAGGGTCAAGGCGGGGTCGGCGGGCGCATGGCTGTTTTTCGGCATGGCGGCGACCCTAACGCCAATCGCGCTTCATTTGAACCGGTCGATCAGACTGAAACCGCCGCCGGCGGGCGTCGGCGGGGCGCGGTCTGAACGCCTCGCCTCTCCAGTTCGATCAAACGGGCCTTAGGCCAGATAATCGAATACATCGCCGGATCGAGGCCGCTTCGCTGGCCGCCATTCCAGTAGTACATCGTTCTGAAGTCGCACATCGGCGGCAGGATGACCTGCGCGGCGCAAAGCATATGCAAAACGCCCGGCGGAGCGCCATGCCGCACCGTGTAGATGTCGCTGTAGGCCGAGAGTATATTCAGAAATGCCCAGCGCTTCCGCGATTGGTACAAGGCGATGACGAAACCATCAGGCCTGCGCCAAGTGTCGGAGATGGCCTTGAAAACGAACAGCCCTGCTTCCTTTCCAACCAGCGGGCTTTCGACCGCCAGGGCCGCCGAACGCCCCCAGACGGCGCCGCCGCTCGCGACCACCGCCACCGGCAGCATTGCAAGGAGTCTTCGCCGTGTCGCGCCCGCGCCAAAGGCGGTGACGTCCACTTGTTGGAGGCCGTCGTCCCTTCTTGTGTTCATGATTTCATTCTCTCTCGCACGCATCGAGAGGCCGGCATGAAGGCGCGACGCGAAAGACCCCGTTGGTTGCCGATCGGCCGCATCCCCTTTTCGGGCGCCACCTTGCCGGGGAGGCAGGTTGGCGGGGACCCGGTGGTCCCGCTCACGATGCGACTCGCAGATGGGAATGCGATTTGGGCCAGTCAAGGCCGCGCCGGCGGGCCCGACGACGTTCCCTTCCCGATCCCTAGGAGGCTGCCGCCCGCCCGCCCTCGTCCGGCGATTTTTCCGAGCCCCGTCCCAGACCCTGCGGATCGCCGTCGGCCGACAGCAGGATGGCGATCCAGCGCGAACCTTCGAACTGGGCCAGGATGACCATGGTCAGCACGGTGAGCGGCGTCGAAAGGAACATGCCGGGCAGACCCCAGATCGCGCCCCAGAAGCCCAGGGACATCAACACCACCAGGGGGTCCATGTTCAGGCTGTCGCCCTGCATGCGCGGCAGGAGGATGTTGCCGACCACGAAGGTGATGGCGAAGAGGCCGCCCAGCACCAGGGCCGCCTGGCCGTAGCCGTCGAACTGCACCAGGGCGAACAGGGCCGGCAGGGCGATGGCGACCACCGCGCCGACGATGGGCACATAGTTGAGGATGAAGATCAGGAAGGCCCAGAAGAAGGCGTCGTCCAGACCGGCCAGCATCATCAGCACCCCGCCGGCGACGGCGATGATCGCGCCGGTGACGGTCTGGATCCACAGATAGCGCTCGACGCTGTTGCGGACCCGCAGGAACACCTGCAGGGCCTCCTGGCGTTCCTCGCGCCCGTGGAACAGCCGCACCACCTTGCGCTCGAAGGCATGTCGCGAGGCGAGGAGAAAACCCAGATAGACCAGCACCAGGACGGCGCTGGAGGCGAAGCCCTGCAGCGCCTGAGCGACCGTGCCGAGGTAGGGGGTGGGGTCGAGCTGGCCGACGATCTGGTCGATGGTGCCCGGCGCGCGGATGCCCAGGCGCCCGGCGGCGTGCGCGATCAGGCTGTTCATCTTGGGCTCGTAGCCGGCTAGCTTGCCGATGAACCCGCCGGCGGTGTTGGCGACGATCAAGGCCGCCGCCCCGAACACCACCACCGAGATGATGATCGCCGCCGTGACGGCGGCGGCGGGGGGCAGGAACGGGGCGCGGCGGCGGATCACGCGGGCCAACCCATCGACCATCACCGCCAGGAACACCGCCAGAAGCAGGGGCGAAATGATTCCGCCCATCCACCGCACGGCGGCGCCGGTGACGATGACGGCCAGAACCACCAGGGCGTTGCGGGCGGTGACGGAGGAAAGGACGGCGGGCATGGGCTTTTTCAGGGTTGGATAGGCGACTGATCGCTCGCGCCGCGCCCCGGGTCAATCGCGACGATGGCGCATCTCGCCCCGGGCGGTCATAGTGGGCCGCATGATCGCCCTCATCACCTCTACCGACACGGTGAAGCTCTCCGCCATCCAGGCTTTGCTTCGTGACGAAGGCGTCGAGGCCGAGCTTTTCGACGCCGCCGCCGGCGCCTTGTGGCGCGCCATCATCCCCATGCGCGTGATGATCGCCGACGACGACCTGCCGCGCGCCCGCCGCGCCCTGAGAGAGGCCGGCTTCCACGAGGCCAGGGACGGCGATTGGGACCTTCGGGGATCAGCGGCTCTTTCCGGCGACCCAGGCGGACGATAGCTTCCCAGCCCATTCAACCGCGGACCGGAAGAGGCGGACATCATGGATCTTTGGCGGGACTTCCTCACCAACCAGGGTCCCGCGATCCACAAGTGGGAACACTATTTCCCGATATATGAGCGGTACTTCGCGCCGTGGCGGAACCGGTCCCTGACCTTTCTGGAGATCGGCGTCTCCAAGGGCGGCTCCCTGCAGATGTGGCGGCGCGCCTTCGGCCCCCTGGCCAGGATCGTCGGCATCGACATCGACCCCAAGTGCCGCCGCCACGAAGGGCCAGGCGTCTTCGTCCGCATCGGCGACCAGTCGGACCCAAGTTTCCTGCAATCGGTGATCGACGAGTTCGGGGCCCCCGACATCGTCCTGGACGACGGCAGCCACCAGATGGCCCACATCCGCGCCTCGTTCGACTTCCTCTATCCTCGCCTGCCCAAGAACGGCGTCTATATGGTCGAGGATCTGCACACCGCCTATTGGAAACAATATGGCGGCGGCCTCCACGAGCCGGCAAGCTTCATCGCCTACGCCAAATCCTTGATCGATCAGCTCAACGCGGAACACAGCCGAGGCGCCCTCGAACCTGACGCCTTCACCCGCGACACCCTTTCGATCGCCTTCCACGACAGCGTCATCGTGTTCGAGAAGGGCCAGGTGTGGCGCAAGGAACCGGTGGAGATCGGCGGCGGGCGGCGCGGGCCGTTCTGAAAGGTGGCGCCCATGTTTCGGACCCGCGTTTTGGACTGGCATAGGTCACGCGGAGGTTCTAGGGTTGCCCAAGGCGCCACGAAATGCCGTCTTCGCCCCTGGAGGGCGGCGCGGACATGGAGGCCTGTTTGGAGGAACGATCGATGACCTGGACAACCCCCCGCGTGATCGAGATCATGGTCGGCATGGAAATCAACTGTTACGCCGTGGCCGAGATCTGAATCTTTCGCTCTTAGGCGATCCTGGACGCAGATCGGGGATTTCGGATCGCTCCGGAAATGCGTCGTCATCTAGCGGCGCTGGTTGAGCCGTGCTTGACATACTGATCCTCGGGTCGGCGGCCGGCGGCGGTTTCCCGCAATGGAATTGTAACGACCCCGCATCGCGGCGCGCGCGCGCCGGTGATCCAAATGTCCGTCCGCGCACCCAGTCCTCCCTCGCCGTCAGCGCCGACGGCCGCCGCTGGGTGGTGCTGAACGCCTCGCCCGATTTGCGCCAACAGATCAATCAACGTCCGCAACTTCACCCCGCCGCCGATGGCGCCCCGCGATCCACGCCGATCGCCGCCGTGGCGCTGACCAATGCCGACGTCGATCATGTGGCGGGCCTGCTAAACCTGAGAGAAGGCCAGCCCTTCGCCCTCTATGGCCACCCGCGCGTCCTGGGCGTGCTGGCCCAAAACGCCATCTTCAACGTGCTCGATCCGGCCGTGGTTCTCCGCCGGGACCTTCCGCTCGACGAACCGGTCGCGCTCGCCGGCCCGGACGGCGCCCGTCTGGGGCTGGAGATCACCGCCTTCAGGGCGCCCGGCAAGATCGCGCTCTGGCTGGAGGAAGCCGGGGCGGCGGATTTCGGCTCGCGCGACGGCGACACGGTTGGCCTCAAGGTGGCCGGCGCGGGCGGATCGCCAAGCTTCTTCTATATTCCCGGATGCGCGGCCATGCCGGCCGCGCTGGCTGAACGCCTGCGCGGCGCGGCGCTGGTCATCTTCGATGGGACCTTGTGGCGTGACGACGAGATGATCGTCGCCGGGGTCGGCGGCAAGAGCGGCCTTCGCATGGGGCATATGAGCGTGGCCGGCGAGAGCGGGACGATGGCCGCCTTCGCCGGCCTGGACGTCGGCCGCAAGATCCTGATCCACATCAACAACACCAACCCTCTCTTGATCGAGGATTCGCCGCAGCGCGCCGAGGTCGTGGCCGCCGGCTGGGAGGTCGCCTTCGACGGCATGGAGATCAGCCTGTGAGCGAAGATCTGGACGCCGCCGAATTCGAGCGCCGGCTGCGGCGGGTGGGGGAAGAGCGCTACCACGACAAGCATCCGTTCCACCGGCTGCTGCACCAGGGCGCGCTGAACCAGGGCCAGATGCAGGCCTGGGTGCTCAACCGCTTCTACTATCAGAAATCCATCCCCATGAAGGACGCCAGCCTGATCGGCCGCGCCGACGACATCGGCCTGCGGCGCGAATGGACCCGGCGGATCGTCGATCACGATGGCGCGGCTCCCGGCGAGGGCGGCATAGAGCGCTGGCTCGTCCTGGCCGAGGGTGTCGGCCTGGACCGCGGCTATGTCGAAAGCTGCGAGGGGGTGCTGCCGGCGACCCGGTTCGCCTGCGAGGCCTATATCCGATTCGTGCGCGAAAAGAGCCTGTTGGAGGCGGTGGCGTCCTCGCTCACCGAACTGTTCGCGCCCGACCTGCACAAGACGCGCATCGCCGCGCTTCTGGAACACTATCCGTTCGCCAACGACGCCACCTTGACCTATTTCCGCACCCGCCTCGTCCAGGCGCCGGCGGATGTGGCCTATGGCCTCGCCTATGTGCTTCGCGAGGCGCGGACGCGCGAGCGGCAGGAGGCGTGTCTCGCCGCCCTGCGCTTCAAGACCGATGTCCTGTGGGCGCAACTCGACGCCCTGCACCATGCCTATGTCGATCCGGGCCTCATTCCGCCCGGCGCCTTCGCGCCCCAGGACCCGTTGTCGATACGGGCCGGCCCATGACCGGCCGCGCCCTCGCCCGGCCCGATTGCGCGCCAAGCCTGGCCGCCCACATGCGCCTGCGTTTCGATAAGGCGCGCGAGACCTGGACGATCCAGGCTCCGGAGCGCGCCTTCCTGCTGGACGAGGTCGCCCACGCCATCGTCTCGCGCTGCGACGGCGCGGCCACCCTGCGCGCCATCGTGGACGATCTGTGGCGCCTCTACGGTGAGCCGCCCAGGGAGACGGTCGAGGCGGACGTCGTCGCCCTGATCCAGGATTTCGCCGACAAGGGGGTGATGACCCTGTGACCGGCCCGGCCCCGCCCCTGGCCCTCCTGGCGGAACTGACCCACCGCTGCCCGTTGCAATGCCCCTATTGCTCCAATCCACTCGACCTCGAACGCGCGGCGAGGGAGATGAGCACCGAAGATTGGCTGAGGGCGATCGGCGAGGCGGCCGAGATCGGCTGCATGCAGGTCCATTTTTCCGGCGGCGAGCCGACCGCGCGAACCGACCTTGAGGTTCTGGTGGCCGGCGCGGCCAAGGCCGGCCTCTACACCAACCTCATCACCTCGGGCGTCCTGCTGGGCGAGACGCGGATCGCCCGCCTGGCCGAAGCGGGCTTGGAACACGTCCAACTGAGCTTTCAGGATTCGGCGGCGGGCGGGGCCGACCGCATCGGCGGCTACGCCGGCGGACACGCCAGGAAGCTGCGAGCCGCCGGGCTGGTCCGGGCGGCCGGCCTGCCGCTGACCGCCAACTTCGTGGTGCACCGCCAGAACGGCGACCATCTGGAGGCCATGCTCGACCTGGCGGTCGCCCTGGGCGCCCACCGCACCGAGATCGCCCATGTGCAATACTACGGATGGGCGCTGAAGAACCGCGCCGCCCTGATGCCGACCCGGGCGCAGCTGGATCGGATGACCCAGATCGTCGAGGCGGCTCGCCGGCGGCTCAAGGGAATCCTGGTCATCGACTACGTTCCGCCCGACTATTTCGCCAGACGCCCCAAGGCCTGCATGGGGGGCTGGGGCAGCCGCTTTCTCAACATCACCCCGTCGGGAAATGTCCTGCCCTGTCACGCCGCCGAGACCATCGCCGGCCTGACGTTCGACAATGTCCGTGAGCGAAGCCTGGGCGACATCTGGCGAAACTCCGACGCCTTCAACCGGTTTCGCGGGACAGCCTGGATGCCCGATCCGTGCCGGTCGTGCGCGCGGCGGGAGATCGATTGGGGCGGCTGCCGCTGCCAAGCCTTCGCCCTCACCGGCGACGCCGCCAACACCGACCCGGCCTGCGCCCT
>JBDTIW010000004.1:0-5741 GCA_039936215.1 Caulobacteraceae bacterium
GAAATCGCCGGTGATCGCCTCCATTCCGGCGCGATCGAGCTCGGCCGGGACGGCGTTGCGGCCTTCCACCCAAGCCAGCGGCGAGGCCGAGACGAGCGGCCAACTTTCTTCTTCCCGAGTGATCGGATGGTCCATGGCCTCCCAGCCGAGCTGGGTCGATCCCTTGGCGCCGGAATGGCCGAGCTGCAGGGCGATCGCCGCCGCGCTTTCGGCGTGGACGAAATCGACGATGCGCTTCCAGCCGGCCTCCTGGGCGTCGTTCCACAGGCCCGTGCAGCCCAGGGTAATCCGCGCCTCGGCCGAAGGGCAGGTCATTTCGGTGAACACCAGGGCCGCCCCGCCCATGGCGCGGGCCGCATAGTGGGCGAAGTGCCAGTCGCCGGGAACACCGTCCTCCGCCCGGTACTGCGCCATGGGCGAAACCACCACCCGGTTGGCCAGGGTCAGGCAGCGCAGGGCGAAGGGGGTGAACATCGGTCCCGGCCGCGCCGCTCGGCAATCGAAGCCGCTCTCCTGGAAATAGGTCTCGTACCACTCGTCCTCGAAGGCGGCGACGAAGGCGCCGTCGCGGACCAGAAGATTGTCCCAGGTGATCGACTTGGCTCGGCACATCACCACCATGGCGAACTGCCGCAGCTTCATGTCGAAGCTGCGTTCCATGTGTTCGAACCAGGCCATGGAGACATCGGCGTTGTGCTGCGTCACCTCGACGGGCACGCGCCTGGCCGCCTCATAGGCCGCGAAGGCCGCCAGCAGGCTCGTCTCCGCCTTGGCGGTCACCGCGTCGGAAAGGGCGATGGCGCATTCCATGGCCAGCTTGGTGCCCGAGCCGATGGAGAAATGGGCGGTGGCCTTGGCATCGCCCAGAAGGACGATGTTCCCGTCCCACCAGCGCTCGCAGGCGATGCGCGGGAAATTGCGCCACAGGGAGCGGTTGACGATCAGGGGGTGGCCTTGCAGTTCCTCGGCGAAGATCGCCTCCAGGGTGCGCGCGCTCTCGTCCTCGTCCAGGCCCGCGAAGCCTAGAGAGTCCCAGGTCTCCGGCCCCATCTCGATCACCCAGGTCCCCATGCCGGCCTGGTACTGATAGGCGTGGGCGCAGATCGGCCCGGCCGGCGTCTCCTTGAAGAAATAGGTGAAGGCGTCCAGCGGCCGGGTCGATCCCATCCAGGCGAATTTGTTGCGGTTCACGCGCACGGTGGGGCGGAAAACCTCCTTGTGGCGCTCGCGGATGCGGCTGGCCGCGCCGTCGGCGGCGACCACGATGTCGTAGCCCTCAAGGTCGGCCGGATCGTCGATCGTCGTCGAAAACCGCAGATCGACGCCGAGGGCGCGGCACCGTCCTTGCAGGATGTTCAGCAGCGCGATGCGCGAACAGCCCGCGAAGCCGTTGCCGCCGCACCGCGCCTCCCCGCCCTTGTAGCGCACGATGATGTCGTCCCAATAAGCGAAGGCGTCCTTGAGCGCGGCGTAAGACTCCGGATCGCGGCTCAGGAACTCAGCCAAGGTCTCGTCGGAGAACACCACCCCGAAGCCGAAGGTATCGTCGGCCCGGTTCTGCTCGAACACCACGATCTTCCAGTCGGGCCGGGCCTTGGCGGTCAGCAGGGCGAAATAGAGCCCCCCGGGACCCCCGCCGACGACGGCGATTTTCACGTTTGTCCGCCCCCGCCTGCGGAAGCAACCACCGCCGTCGTCTCGATCTCCACCTTGGCCCCCGCCTCGATCAGGGCGGCGACCACCACCACCGCCATGGCCGGATAGTTACGGCCCATCAGGTCTTTCCAATGTCGTCCCACGGCCGGGAGGGCGGCGAGGTAGTCGTCGCGGCTGGTGATGTACCAGGTCATCCGACAGACGTGCTCGGCCCCCGCGCCCGCCTCGCCCAGCACCGCCAGCGTGTTGACGAGGACCTGGCGGAACTGGGCGGCGAAGTCCTCGCCAACCAGGCGCTCATGCTCGTCCCAGCCGATCTGTCCGGCCACGAACACCGTCTCGCCGCGCGCCGCCACGCCGTTGGCGTAGCCCTTGGGCCGGGGCCAGCCGGGCGGCTGAAGGACGCGCCGGGACGTCACCTCAATCGCCCTCGAACACCGGGCGCGCCTTGCCCGCGAAGGCCCGATAGGCGCGCCCGAAATCCTTGGTTTGCATGCAGATCGCCTGGGCCTGGGCCTCGGCCTCGATGGCCTGGTCCAGGCCCATGCTCCATTCCTGGTGAAGCTGGGTCTTGGTGATCCCGTTGGCGAAGGTGGGGCCGGCGGCGATGCGCCCCGCCCAGGCCAGCGCCTCCTCCATCAGCGTCTCGCGCGCCACGATCTTGTTGAAGAAGCCCCACCGCTCGCCCTCCTCGGCGCTCATCGCGCGGCCGAAATAGAGCAGTTCGGCGGCCCGTCCCTGGCCGATGAGGCGCGGCAGCATGGCGCAGGCCCCCATGTCGCAGCCGGCCAGCCCAACCCGGTTGAACAGGAAAGCCGTCGTGGCCGCCGGCGTCGCCAGGCGCAGGTCGCTGGCCATGGCCAGGATCGCCCCGGCCCCGGCGCACACCCCGTCCACCGCCGCGACGATCGGCTGGGGACAGGCGCGCATGGCCTTGACCACATCGCCGGTCATCCGCGTGAAGGCCAGAAGGCCCGTCATGTCCATGCCGATCAGCGGCCCGATGATGTCGTTAACATCGCCGCCCGAACAGAAATTGTCGCCGGCCCCGCTCAGCACCACCGCCTTGGCGTCGCGATCGTGGGCCAGGGCGCGGAAACGGTCGCGCAACTCGCCATAGACCTCGAAGGTGAGGGGGTTCTTGCGGGCCGGCCGGACCAGGCGGACGTTGACGATCCCGCCCTCGCGCGTCCACTCAAGCCTGGTCGGCGCGTCGGCCTGGTCGGTCATCGGTGGCGGCTCCTCAAGGCAAGATCGCTGGACGCTAGGCGAGCGGTGGGGATATTTCAATGCAAGGGAGCCGCGCATGACGAACGCAAGCAAACTCGGACACGCGGTCGTCACCGGCGGAGCGGGCGGCATCGGCCTGGCGATCGCCGCCGCGCTGGAGGCGCGAGGGCATGGCGTCACCCTCATGGGGCGCTCCGAGGGCAACCTCGCCGCAGCGGTGGCGACCCTCGACGGCGCGGGCTTCGCGGTCTGCGATGTCACAAACGACGCGCATGTCGCCCAGGCCCTGGCGCGCGCCGAGGCCGAGCGGGGACCGGTTCGGGTCTTGGTCAACAACGCCGGCGCCGTCGCCGCCGCGCCGTTCGAGAAGATCGCCCTCGACGCCTGGACCGCCTGCCTGGATGTGAATCTGCTGGGCGCGGTGCGCATGATCCGGGCCGCTCTCCCAAGCCTCGGAACCCACGATTGGGCGCGGATCGTCAACATCGCCAGCACGGCCGGTCTGAAGCCCTATGTCAACGTCAGCCCCTATGTGGCCGCCAAGCATGCCCTGGTCGGCCTCACCCGCGCCCTGGCCTTGGAACTGGCCACGACCGGGGTGACCGTCAACGCCGTCTGCCCTGGCTACACCCGCACCGCCATCGTCGAGCGAGCCATCGACCATATCGCCGCCCGCCCCGGCGCAGACCGCGCCGCCGGCGAAGCCTTCTTCACCGCCGCCAATCCCCAGGGCCGCCTGGTCACTCCAGCGCAGGTGGCCACCGCCGTCGCCTGGCTCGCTTCCCCCGACGCCGGCGCCATCAACGGCGCCTGCCTTTCGGTGTCGGGCGGGGAGACGGGGTGATCGTAGCGCGGGGGTTGTCTGCCCGCTCTTCCTTGACGCCGCCAATAGCGGGCAGGATGCCCGCGCTACGGGTTCCGCAGCCTGAAGCGCTGCAGCTTGCCCGACGCCGTCTTGGGCAGTTCGGTCACGAACACCACGGCGCGGGGGTATTTGTAGGGGGCGATGGCGCGTTTGACGTGGTCCTGGATGTCGCGGGCCAGGGCCTCGCCGGCGTCGACGCCGTCGTGGACGACCACGAAGGCCTTGCAGATCTGGCCGCGATCGGCGTCCGGCCAGCCGACCACCGCCGCCTCGGCGACCTTGGGGTGGGTGAGGATGGCGTGTTCGACCTCCGGCGCGCCGATGTTGTAGCCGGCCGAGACGATCATGTCGTCGCCGCGCGCCACGTACCAGAAATAGCCGTCCTCATCGCGCCGGTAGATATCGCCGGTGACGTTCCAGCCGTTCACGACGTAGGCCTTTTGCCGCTCGTCGGCCAGGTAGCGGCATCCGGTCGGGCCGCGCACCGCCAGACGTCCTTGGCCGGGCCCGTCGATGGGCGCGTCGTCGGGGCCGAGCAGGGTGGCCACATAGCCGGGCGTCGCCTTGCCGGTCGAGCCGGGGCGGATGTCGCCGCCCCGCGCGGAGATGAAGATGTGGATCATCTCGGTCGAGCCGATGCCGTCGACGATGCGAATACCGGTGGTCTCGAACCAGGCGTCGGAGGTCGCCTCGGGCAGGGCCTCGCCGGCCGAAACGCAACATCTCAGCGAGGCCAGCCGCCCGGCCGCGCCGGTCTTCAAGAGGGCGCGATAGGTGGTGGGGGCGGTGAACAAGGTGGTGACGTCATGGCGCTGGATGGTCGCACACAGGGCTTCGTAGCCGGGCGCCTCGCACAGCGCCGTGGCCGCTCCGAACGCCAGGGGGAAGATCACGCAGCCGCCGAGCCCGAACGTGAAGGCCATCGGCGGCGTGCCGCAAAACACGTCGTCTGGTCCCGGCGTCAGGATATGGCGGGCGAAGGTGTCGACCATGGCCAGGATGTCGCGATGGAAGTGGACGCAGCCCTTGGGAACCCCGGTGGTGCCGGAGGTGAAGGCGATCAGGGCGGGATCGTCGGACGCGGTGTCCACCGGCGAAAAGTCGGCCGGCTTGTCAGCCATCCTCGCCTCCAGATCGCCATCCTCGCCGAAACAGGCGACATGCCGCAAGTCGGGCGCCAGGGCTTGGCATTGCTCGACGGTTGGCTTCAGGGCCGCTTCGGCGATGGCGTGGCTGACCTTGGCCTTGCGCACGATGGTGGCCAGTTCCTCGGCCCGCAGCATCGGCATGGTCGCCACCACAATGCCGCCGGCGCGCACGATGGCGAACCAGGCGGCGATGGCCAGAGGGCGGTTGGCCGCGTGCAGCAGAACGCGGTTGCCGGGCTCCAGGCCCATGTCCTCGACCAGCACATGGGCGATCCGGTTCGCGGCGGCCAGCAACTCCCGATAGCTGTGACTCGACGAGGCCGAGACAATGGCCGGCCGATCCGCGAAGCCGTTGGCTATGGCCTTGTCCAGGAGGGTAGAGGCGTTCAGGCGGGGCGGGTAACGGAGTTCCGGCAGATAGAACAGGAACACCGGGAGGTCAGCGGCCGCCGGCAGGTTGTCGCGCACGAAGGTGTCTGTATCGGCCGTGGCCGTCACGGTCTGGTCCTCGCTTCGCGTTGGGTCGTTGACGGATCGTAATACTGGCATACTCTTTTTTTGGGGTTTCGCGACGGGTCGCTGATGATCGGTCGTCCCGGGGGGTTCAGGATGACCAAAATTCACTGGCGCGACCTCGCCATCTTAAAGTCCGCCAAACCCTTCGACGGCGGCGCCCTGTCGTCAGGTGACGGCGTCCTCGATGCGACGGGATTCCCGTCCTACGCCGGCCCCGGCGTCCAGACGTCGGCCGGCGCCACCCTGGGTGTCGTGGGCGGAATCTTCACGCCCGACGCGGGCAGGCTCGACTGGGGCGGCGCGGGCGCCATCCCCCAAGTCTGGAC
>JBDTIW010000005.1:0-3315 GCA_039936215.1 Caulobacteraceae bacterium
AGGAATATGTCCTGGAATACGCCGCCGCCGCCGACCCCTTCGACGAGGTGGTCGAGGACAAGGGCGTCACCATCCTCATCGAGCCCAAGGCGGTGCTGTTCCTGATCGGCACCCAGATCGACTACGAGGTCAGCCGCTTGGCTTCCAAGTTCGTCTTCCGCAACCCCAACCAGACCGACGCCTGCGGCTGCGGCGAGAGCGTGACCATAGAGCCAGCGGCGGCCGAGTAGGCTTCAGCGCCCGCTGAAACGTGCCAGCCGCTTCTGGAGGAAGGCCGTGACTCCTTCCAGAAAATCATCGGTCTTGCCGGCGAGACTCTGCGTCACGCGTTCGTTGGCGAGCTGGTCGGCCCAGTCGGCGTCCAGGCTCTGCCACATCAGCTTGCGGATCATCCCCAGCGCCTTGGGGCCGGCGGCCAACTCCCGCGCCATGTTGGTCGCCTCGGCCGTCAGATCGGCGTCGGGAACGACGCGGTTGATCAGCCCCCATTCCAGCGCCTTGGCGGCGGATATCTTTTCGCCGAGCAGCGCCATCTCCATGGCTCTGGCGCGGCCGATCAGGCGCGGCAGCAGATAGGTCGAGCCGCCATCGGGGACCAAGCCTATGCGGCGAAAGGCCTGCAGGAAATAGGCGCTCTCGGCGGCCAGAACGATGTCGCCCATCAGAGCCAGGGAGCAGCCGATCCCCGCCGCTACCCCGTTTACCGCCGTGACGATGGGCATGGGAAAGTCGCGCAGCAGGGTGACGAAGGGATTGTAGTGGTTTTCCAGCGCGTTACCGGCGCCCGGCCGCCCATCCGGACCTGGAGGCCGTCCGGCCGCGCCGCCGCCCGAAAGGTTGGCTCCCGAACAGAAGCCGCGCCCCTCGCCGGTCAGGATCGCGGCGCGCGCGCCATCCACGCCCTCGGCGACGCGCCCGAAGGCGTCGGCCAGTTCAGCGACCGTGTCGATCCCGGCCGCGTTGAGCGTCGCCGGATCGCAAAGGGTGATCGTCGCCACGCCCTCGTCGACCGCCAGTCTTATCTTTTTGTAGCCCAAGTCTGTTGTCCTCCCGCGCCGCCGCCGCTTGGCGAGCTAGAACCGCGACGTTGGGGAAAGCCAGCGGAAAGTCGCCGCTCTCTTGCGCCTTTCCCCCGATGTGCCATCGTGGCGATCAGGGAGAGCGCCATGACCGACGACATGCAGACCATACTGGACCGCCAGAAGGCCGCGCATCTGCGCGACGGGACGCCGAACGCCGAGCAGCGCATCGAGCGCCTCGACCGCTGCATCGGTCTGCTGGTCGATTACCGAGGTGAGATCGAGGCGGCGCTGAACGCCGACTTCGGCACCCGCTCGCGCGAGGCCACCGCCTTCACCGATGTCGCCGCCTCGATCGGCACGCTCAAGCACGCCAAGGCCCATCTGACCGCCTGGATGCGCCCGGAAAAACGCAAGACCACGCCCGCCATCCTGGGCCTGTTCGGCGCCAAGGCGCAGGTACGCTACCAGCCCAAGGGGGTGGTGGGGGTGATCAGTCCGTGGAACTTCCCGGTCAATCTCACCTTCACGCCCCTGGCCGGGGTACTGGCGGCCGGCAACCGGGCGATGATCAAACCCTCGGAATTCACTCCGGCCACGTCCGAACTCATGGCGCGGATGTTCGGGGCGGTGTTCTCGCCCGAGGAGATCGCGGTGGTCACCGGCGGCGCGGAGGTGGGGCAGGCCTTCGCGGGCCTTGCCTTCGACCATCTGATCTTCACCGGCGCCACCTCCATCGCCCGTCATGTGATGAAGGCGGCGGCGGAAAATCTCACCCCCCTGACCCTGGAGCTGGGCGGCAAGAGTCCGGTGATTCTCGGCCGCTCGGCCGACATGAAGACGGCCGCCGCCCGGATCATGAACGGCAAGACTCTGAACGCCGGCCAGATCTGCCTGGCCCCCGACTATGTGATGGTTCCGGCCGACCAGGTGTCCGCCTTCGCCCGCGCGGCGGAAGGGGCGGTGAAGCACATGTTCCCGACCATGAAGGACAACCCCGACTATTCGGCCATCGTCTCGCAGCGTCATTTCGACCGGCTGAAAGGCTATGTCGACGAGGCCCGCGCCGCCGGGGCCCGGGTGATCGAACTGAAGCCCGATGGCGAGGATCTGACCCAGCAGGAGCATCGCAAGATTGCCCCCACCCTGATCGTCGATCCCGCCGACGACCTGAAGGTCATGCAAGAAGAGATTTTCGGGCCTGTCCTGCCGGTGAAAGGTTACGCCTCACTGGACGAGGCCCTGGCCTATGTGAACGCTCACGACCGCCCGCTCGGGCTCTACTATTTCGGCCAGGATGAAGCGGAGCGCGAGGCGGTGCTGGGGGCCACCACCTCCGGGGGGGTGACGATCAACGACGTGGTTTTCCACGTGGCGCAGGAGGATTTGCCGTTCGGCGGCGTCGGACCCTCCGGGATGGGGAGCTATCACGGCATCGACGGCTTTCGCGAATTCAGCCACCGGAAGGCGGTCTACACCCAGATCAAGAAGGATCTGCCTCAGCTCAAGGCGCTTCGGCCACCGTACGGCGGAGCGATCCGCAAGTATCTGACCGGCGCGATCGTCCGCTAACCATGGAGATACTCGCCCGTCATCGCGTTTTCGACGGTGAGCTTGTCTATGCGCGGCACGTTTCGCGCGCGACCCATACGCCCATGCGGTTTTCCATTTTCACGCCGCCGAGCAAGGGTCCGCACCCCTATGCGATCTGGCTCTCGGGTCTCACCTGCAGCGATGAGAATTTCACTGTCAAGGCCGGCGCCTTCCGCGACGCGGCGCGGCTGGGTCTGGCCGTCGTCGCCCCCGACACCAGCCCGCGTGGCGAGCATGTGGCCGACGATAGCGCCTTCGACCTCGGCCAAGGAGCGAGCTTCTATGTCGACGCCATCCGCTCGCCGTGGGCGACGCATTTCCAGATGGAGACCTATGTCACCCGGGATCTCATCGAGGCGGCGGAGGCAAACTTCCCGCTGAAGGGCGCCCGACGCGGCGTGCTTGGCCATTCCATGGGCGGACACGGGGCCTTGACCCTGGCCCTGCGCCATCCGAACCTCTTCGCCAGTGTCTCCGCCTTCGCGCCGATCGCCGCACCGTCACGCTGTCCGTGGGGGGAGAAGGCGCTCTGCGCCTACCTCGGTCCCGACCGCGCCCTCTGGCGGGCCTACGACGCCACCGCCCTGATCGAGGACGGTGCGGCCAAGGGGCGGTTCGACGACATTCTGATCGACCAGGGCGGCGCCGATCCCTTCCTCAAGGACCAGCTCAAGCCCGACCTTCTCGCCGCGGCCTGCGCCCG
>JBDTIW010000006.1:0-3986 GCA_039936215.1 Caulobacteraceae bacterium
CGCCCACGCCGGCGCCCAGCGCAGCCCCGTCGCCCTTGTGGCCCTCAGCGGCGA
The DNA here is from genome assembly GCA_039936215.1 of Caulobacteraceae bacterium. Lineage (GTDB taxonomy): Bacteria > Pseudomonadota > Alphaproteobacteria > Caulobacterales > Caulobacteraceae > Acaudatibacter. Next base: position 55 of record JBDTIW010000006.1, read on the forward strand.
GGCCGGGGAGGGCGACGACGCTCAAGACCATGACGGCCGCCGAACCGGCCAGGACGCTCCTGGCGAAGGGCGATGATAGGACACGGGCGGAACTCCTTGAAAACAAATACGCCGACAAAGGCGATCAGGCGCGTCCGCTGGGGCGCCACACGCCGTCGGGGTCGCGGCAGACCTCGAAGTCGTGATTGCGGCCGCGGTAGTATTCTTCCACCCAGCGGCAGTTTGGCCGGTGGTAGCCGATGCGGCGGGGATAGGAAGCGCAGCGGACCGAACTTTTGCCGATCTGATGGCCGGCCACCGCGCCCACCGTGCCGCCGACGATGGCGCCGCCCAGGCGCGAGCCTCGGCCGGCCACGGCGCTGCCCACCACGGCGCCAAGGATTCCGCCGGTAACCGTGCCGTTGTTGGCCGCCGACCGTTGCGCGGCCCTGCACGGATCGTAGGAGCCGTAGCTGTGGTAGGCCTGGGCTGCGGCGAGTTGGGGTATGACCAGGCTCGGGGCGGCGATGGCCATGGCGGCGACGAAGGCCGTGATGGATTTCATGATGGTGGGTCCAATCGCGTTTGGGGCAGGGATCTTATCGCTGAGACCAGCCTGCGCGGGTGAAGGTGAACGGCGTTTGAGCATGCCATTCATCGTTAGAACACACTTGGTTATACAATGGCGAACATGGCGAGATCGGCGCTCCCATCCAGGCAAGGCGCGAGCAACCAAGGCGAGCCGGCGATCCTGACCATCGAGGCCATGGGCGCCCAGGGCGACGGCGTGGCCGGATCGCTTTTCGCGGCCGTGACCCTGCCGGGCGAACGGGTGCTGGCGCGCATCGCCGGCGACCGGGCCGATGTCGTCGAGATCGTCCGGGCGAGCGCCGAGCGGGTCGTCCCGCCATGCCCCTATTTCGGCGACTGCGGCGGCTGCGCCCTGCAGCACTGGGCGCCGGCTCCCTATCTGGCCTGGAAGAGCGAACGGATTCGCCTTGCCCTGGAGCGGATGAATATCGAGACCGACATTCTGGCCCCCTTCGCCGCCCCGCCCGGATCGCGCCGCCGGCTGGCCCTGCATGCGCGCCGGGAAGGCCGGGCCGTCGTCCTCGGATTCAAGGCCAGGCGTTCCTGGCGCCTGGCGGCCATCGAGACGTGCGTGATAGCCGATCCCTGTCTGGTCGCCGCCTTTCCAGCTTTGCGCCGCCTGGCCGAGCCCTTCCTCGAACACCCCAAGTCCGCGCCGACCCTGCATGTCACCGTCACGCGGACCGGGTTGGACATAGATGTCACCGGCGTCGAGCGCCGGGGCGGCGGACTTTCGGCCGACGCGCGGATGCGGGCGGCGAGGACGGCGGGGGAGGCGGATTTTGCGCGCGTCACCCTGGCCGGCGAGATTCTCTATCAGGCCCGCCCGGCCCTGGCGCGGCTGGGCCCGGCCACCGTCGCCCTGCCGCCGGGAGCGTTTCTACAGGCGGTTCCCCAGGCCGAACAAGCCATGGCGGCCTTCATCCTGGGCGAGACCGCCGGCGCTCGGCGGATCGCCGATCTCTACTGCGGGGTCGGCACGTTCAGCTTTCACCTGGCCGGCGCGGCGCCGGTGATCGCCGCCGACGCCTCCGCGCCGGCCATCGCCGGCCTGCGCGCCGCCGTGGCCAGCGCCCCCGGCCTGCATCCCATCGACGCCCAGGTCCGCGACCTCGACCGCCGGCCCATGCTGGCGGCGGATTTGAAGAAGATCGACCTGGTGGTTTTCGATCCGCCGCGCGTGGGGGCCGCCATCCAGTGCGTCGAGGTGGGGCGATCGGCGGTGGCTCGGGCGATCGGCGTTTCCTGCGATCTGGCCACCTTCGCCCGCGACGCCGGCATCTTGACAGCGGCCGGATTCACCCTCGACCGCGTCTTGCCGGTGGACCAATTCCTGTGGTCGCCCCATATCGAACTGGTGGGGGTGTTTTCCAGGTGAAGGCATTGAGCAAAGACGAGGCCCGTCCGGCCGCCTTCGCCGCCGATCGGACCGCCCAGGCCGCCCGCGGGGCGGTCAAGGCGGTCTGGTGGGCCGCCGCCGGCATGGCGGCGCGCGCCGTCGCCAAGCCGACCGCCGCCAAGCCGGAGGGTTTCGCGCCCACCGCCGAGCCGGCCCCGGAGGGGTTCGTGCGCCGCGCTTGGCGCGAAGCCTTCGACAAGGACGCCCGCGATGTCGCCCTTGGCCTCTATCCGCCCATGGATGACGGGTCGGCCGGCCCCGCCGCCGCCCTGCGCGGAGCGGCCGATTTCCTGGCCGACGCCAAGGCGGTCGAGGCGCGCCGCCGCCGGGGCGGGGCCACCGAGGCGCGGGACGACGCGCCACAGGACGCCGTCTATCCCGCCTACTATCACCAGAACTTCCACTATCAGAGCGGCGGCTGGTTCACCGCCGACAGCGCCCGCCGTTACGAGACCCAGGTCGAGGCCCTGTTCGCCGGGGCGGCGGGGGCCATGCGCCGCCGCGCTCTGTCGCTGCTGGCCGCCGCTTGGCGGGGGCGCGACCATCGCGGCGTGCGACTCGTCGATCTCGCCTGCGGCTCGGGGGCCTTCCTGAAGGACCTCGCGGCCGCGTTTCCCCGCGCCCGCCTGACGGGCGTCGATCTGTCGGGGCCCTATTTGGCGGAGGCCCGCCGACGTTCGGGGGTCAAGGCTATGATTTTGGCCAACGCCGAGCGCCTGCCCTTCGCCGACGCCAGCTTGGACGCGGTGAGTTGCGTCTATCTCTTCCACGAACTGCCGCCGAAGGTGCGCGTCCTCGTCGCCGCCGAGATCGCCCGGGTGCTCAGACCCGGTGGCCTTCTGGCCTTCGCCGACTCCCTTCAGCCGGCGGACGAGCCGCGCATGGGCCGGCTCCTGGAGGCGTTCCCGGCCTATTTCCACGAACCTTACTACGCCACCTACAGCGCCACCGACCTGACCGCCCTGTTCGGCGATGCCGGGCTTGTCGCGCGTGACCAGGACACCGCCTTCCTCACCAAGGCGATGCTCTTCGAGAGGGATGGGTTGGGGATTTCTAATCGCGACGAGGCCCGAACTCACCCAAACAGCTCCATCTGATCGCCGGCTTTCGGTGGAATGCGGAACTGACTGATATCCAGTGGCGGCAGGGTCTGGTCCAGGCCAAAGCGCCGCCGGGCGATCTTGAAGCGCTGGCCGACCATCTCGGCGATAGGCCCGTCGCCCTTCATGCGCTTGCCCCACTCTGGATCGTAGTCGCGGCCGCCGCGCATCTGGCGGATCAGGGACATGACGCGGTCTGCGCGGTCGGGACGATTGGCGGTGAGCCATTCGCGGAACAGGTCCTTGATCTCCAGGGGCAGGCGCAGGGCCACGTAGCCGGCTCCCGCCGCGCCGGCCTCGGCGGCGCGCTGAAGCACCGTTTCGAGTTCATGGTCGTTGAGGCCGGGGATGACCGGGGCGAACATGACGACGGTCGGCACGCCGGCGGCGGCGAGGGCCCGCACGGCCAAGAGGCGTTTTTCCGGTGTGGCGGCGCGCGGCTCCATGACCCTGGCCAGCTTGCGGTCGAGCGTGGTGATCGAGACCGCCGCGCGCGCCAGGCCCGCCTCGCCCATGGGACCCAATAGGTCCAGATCGCGGGCGATCAGGGCCGACTTGGTGATGATCGAAAAGGGATGGCGGAAGCGGGCGAGGACCTCCAGCACCTGGCGGGTGACGCGCAGGCGCCGTTCCTGCGGCTGATAGGGGTCGGTGTTGCCGCCGATGTGGATCACGCCGGGCGTATAGGCCGATTTGGAGAGTTCCCGCTCCAACAGGCGCGCCGCCTCGGGCTTGAAGAACAGCTTGCTCTCGAAATCGAGGCCGGGCGAAAGGCCCATATAGGCGTGGGCGGGGCGGGCGTAGCAATAGATGCAGCCGTGTTCGCAGCCTCGGTAGGGGTTGATCGAGCGGTCGAAGCCGAC
>JBDTIW010000007.1:0-3778 GCA_039936215.1 Caulobacteraceae bacterium
GCGGAAGGACCCGCCCGCTCCTCGCACCGACTTCCTCGCCCTCGAAGCCGAGTACGGGGCGCGCAACTACAAGCCGCTGGACGTGGTCATCACCCGAGGCGAAGGCGTCCATGTGTGGGACGTGGACGGCAAGCGCTATCTGGATTGCCTGTCGGCCTATTCGGCGGTCAACCAGGGCCATTGCCATCCGAGGATCCTGGAAGCGATGATCGCCCAGGCGCGCCGCCTCACTCTCACCTCGCGCGCCTTCCGCAACGACCAGCTCGGCCTGTTCTACGAGGAACTGGCCACCCTCACCGGCTCGCATTCGGTGCTGCCGATGAACACCGGGGTCGAGGCGGTGGAAAGCGCCCTCAAGGTGGCCCGCAAATGGGGCTATCAGGTGAAGGGCGTGCCCGACGGCGCCGCCGAGATCGTCGTCTGCGCCGACAACTTCCACGGCCGCACCCTGACCGTGGTTGGCTTCAGCACCGACCCGGTCGCCAAGACCGGCTTCGGCCCCTTCGCGCCGGGCTTCAAGGTGGTCCCCTACGGCGACGCCGCCGCGCTCGAAGCGGCCATCGGCCCCAACACCGTCGCCTTCCTGGTCGAGCCGATCCAGGGCGAGGCGGGGGTGATCATCCCGCCGGCCGGTTATCTGCGGACGGCGCGCGAGCTGTGCACCAAACACAACGTCATCCTCATCCTCGACGAAATCCAGACCGGTCTTGGCCGCACCGGCAAGCTGCTGGCCGAGGAACACGAGGGGATCGAGGCCGACCTCACCCTGATCGGCAAGGCGCTGTCGGGCGGCTTCTATCCCGTCTCGGCGGTGCTCTCGAACAAGGAAGTGCTGGGGGTGCTCAGACCCGGCGAGCACGGCAGCACATTCGGCGGCAACCCCTTGGGCTGCGCGGTGGCCCGCATGGCCCTCAAGGTCCTCGTCGAAGAGGGCATGATCGACAACGCGCGCGTGCAGGGCGAGCGGCTCATGGCCGGCCTGGCCGCGATCCAGGGTGAAGCGATCAAGGAGGTGCGCGGCCGCGGCCTGATGATCGCGGTCGAACTCCACCCCGAAGCCGGCGGCGCCCGCGCCTATTGCCAGGCCCTCCAGGGGCGCGGCGTCCTGGCCAAGGAAACCCACGACCACACCATCCGCATCGCCCCGCCCCTGGTCATCACCGCCGATCAGGTGGACTGGGCGCTGGAACAGTTTGGGGCGGTTCTCAGGGGCTAGGAACTGGGGCCGCGCGCCGCCGCCCAATGGGGCGCCAGCCTCGCCGCCGCGTTGTATTTGACGCCCGCCTCGCCACGCCGGCCTTGTATGGCCAGGGCGTCGCCCCAGTGTTTGAGGGGATCGGCCCAACGCGGGCCGCGCCGGTTGGCGGCGGCGAATCTGGCCGCCGCGCCAGCGCCGTCGCCCCGCCGCAGCAGAGCCAGGCCCCAGCGGTCGTAGGCGAAGGGCAGATCGGGGGCGAGCGCCACGGCGCGGGCGTAGGCGCGCTGGGCGCCCGCCCAATCGCCGGCGTGGTCGAGCGTATCGGCGTGAAAGCTGTAGCAGGCCACCCAGCGGCCTCGGCGATCGAACACCGCCTCCGCCTTGGCGGCCTGGTCAGTCAGCCCGTAGGCAAGGCCGAGATAGCAGGTGGCGTCGACGTAGGTGTCCTTAAGACTCGGATTGGCCCGCATCATGGCGTCGACCGCCACCAGGGGCGCCACCGCGCGCGCCGGGGCGCCGTCGTCAAGAGCGCGATAGCCCTGAAGGAACAGCCGCTCGAGCTGAGTATTGGGGTCCTTCGGGTCCGAGGCCAGGAGGTATCGGCCCGCCGCGGTCCAGTCGTGCAGGCGCGCTGCAGCGTCGGCCAGCGACGGGCCGGCGATGACATCGTCGGTCCCCTGCCCTCCCAACTTGCCGGCGTCGAAGTCGATGTCGGCCAGTTCGGCCGCCCAGTCCTGAGTGAGATAGTCGAGGTTCTGCCAGTTGTCGGCGGCCGGCCGATTCGATCTCGGCGCGACGGCGGCGGCCCGGCGCATCGAGCCACCAGCGTTGAAAGCCGCTTCCTCGCCGTCGGTGAAGATCAGCGCGCCGAGCAGATTGGCCCAGGCGCTCCACAGGCGTTGATCGAGTTGGATGGCCAGGCGATATTTTTCCACCGCGTCGCCATAGCGTGCCCGCGCCGCCAGGGCGTTCCCCCACACGTTGACCAGTTCCGGCCGGACCGCCTGGGCGGCGGTGGGATAGGTGGCGGCCACGAAGGTCTCCGCCTCGGCGGCGCGTCCCGATTGGCTCAGATAGACGGCGAAGAGATAGGGTTCGGCGGCGCCGTATAGATATTCGGCCGCCTTGGTCGCGAGCTTGTCGATGTCGCCCGGAGCCCCGGTGAAGGTCTGGGCCGGCGCGTCGGTGCCGCGCACCCGCAGCGATAGCCGCCCGTCGGCCTCCTGCGTAACCGACCCGCCGATGTGCATGTCGTGGCCGAACCTGGCTCGCAGCAGCCGGTCGATCTCGCCCACCGAGGCGCCTGTTTGGGGGATCTCGATCTTCACGTCCTGGTCCCAGGCGTTGGCGATGTCGAGTTTGCGGTCGGTGGCGCGGGTCGCCGCCTGAAGCTTGCTCAGGCTGTCCAGCAGTTCGCCGGCCACCACCTTGGGGGTGAGGCCTCGAACGGCCAGGGCCGGCGGGGTGTCGAACGCCTCGATGACCACCCGGCGGGAAGCGAAAGCGTCGTGCAGCATGGTGGCCACGAAGACGACCACGGCCAGCGCGCCGAGGGCCAGGAACATCTGAAAGGCAAGCTGGAACCGCTCGCGCCACAGGCGGACGCGCAGGTGACCCACATTGAGCAGCCGCTGTTCGTGCAGATGCTCGAACTGGACCCGCGCCAGCCGGGCAAGATCGCGCAGATAGGCCGAAAGCTCGCGGGCCACGATGGGGTCGCGATCCGCCCGCTCCATGGCCGCCGTGGCCACGAAGGGATCGACGCCGCCAAAGCCGCCGACGCCGAGCGCCGAATCATCGGGCTCTCCGGCTTCTTCCCGGTCGAAAACCTCACTCAGAGGATTGTCCGCCACTCGTTCAGCCCCACGCCGACGCGCCGGTTTCGACTGTGCTGGAAAGTGGGACGAATGTGAAGGCGCCGGTGGCCGCCGCCGGCTTTGGTTGCAGTGGCGTCATGCGCCGCCCATAGGCGCTAACTCCTCGCCGCAAAGGTGGAGACTAAGGTCGAGCCAGCAGCGTCGTGTGGGTCCGGTTTTCGAAGTCCGCGGTGTGCGGCCCGATCGAGGCCATGAACGGTGAGTTGGTGGCCATGGCGGCGACAAAAGCGTGGACGACCGCGGCGCTCGGGATGATCGCCGGGGCGGGGTAAGCGGTCGCCGGCGCGGTCGCGCCTGGCGGCGAAAACCCGCTACCCCGGGAAAAACTGAATCGAGGAAATATCCAAACCGGCCGCGGATGTATTCTTCAGGTCGACCTTATCGGGGGAGGAAAGTATTATGACGTAAGCGTCCTCTTGGCCCCACCTTCCCGAGGGGGGAGGATCATCCAAGCTTGGGCGGCCCATGGCGGGCGGCTTGGAGTTAGGATGATCGCATTCGATCGACATAGGGCTGAGGCGCCTGTGCGCCGGATCGAGGTGTTCACGGGGCGGGCCATCGTCGAGAATGGCCGGCGGAAGTCAAGGCGCGGATTTTGGCCGAGACGCTGGTCCCGGGCGAGACGGAGAGCGCGGTGGCGCGCCGGCACGGGTTGCGGGTCGATCAGCTGTTCGCGTGGCGCAAGCTCGCCCGTCGGGGGGCG
>JBDTIW010000008.1:0-3795 GCA_039936215.1 Caulobacteraceae bacterium
GCGACGCGTTTGATCTCGTCCATGGGTTGGTGGCGCGCCCGAAGGTGTCGTCGGCGTCATCGTGTGGTGAAAGCCTAGAGGGCCTCAACTTTTGCTCGCCATCGGCACAAACTCACGTCATTGCCCACAGAGCTGCGGGCGCTCACAGGACAAAATGGACGTCATGGCCGCCCTTCCTCAGTCTGCCGCTCGCCCGCGCCCCAAGCTGCGTCGTTTGCTGTTGCTCGCGACAGTCGGCGCGACGATCGCCGGCCCAGTGGTCGCTCAGCGCGCCGCTCAGGGGCGGTGGCCCGCGCCCGCGCTCCACTGGAAGCCTTGCGCCGACGCCGGTCAGGCAGGCTTCGAGTGCGCAACGGCGCGGGCGCCGCTGGATTATTCGAGTCCACGGGGCAAGACCATCCAGCTTGCCCTGATCCGCCACAAGGCGACCGACCGGGCCCGCCGCATCGGCTCGCTCTTCTTCAACCCCGGCGGCCCGGGAGGCCGCGGCACCCTCATCATGCCCCTGCTGTTCAACGAGCCGATCAAGACAGCGCCGGTCACCTTCCCGGTGAAGGTGCGCGAGCGCTTCGACATCGTCAGCTGGGATCCACGCGGCGTCGGACTGAGCACGGCGGTCAGGTGTTTCGCCACCCCGCAGGAGGAGTTGAAGGCGATCCTGAGGCTCTCCGTGGGCCTCCCCTACACCCTGAAGCTGCAGGAGGCCTGGATCAAGGGCTGGGCCGACATCGCCCGGCATTGCGCCCGGAACGAGGCCGCTTGGCTGCTGCCGCACGTATCGACGGCGGACACGGCCCGCGATCTCGATCTGCTGCGCCAGGCCGTCGGCGACGCGAAGCTGACCTACCAGGGCAACTCCTATGGAACCGTGCTGGGCGCGATGTACGCGAACCTCTTCCCGGACAAGGTGCGCGCCATGGTGCTCCTGGGTAACGTCGGACCCGTGGGTTACACCAACCTCGGCCATGACAATCCGAGCCTCGATGTGGCGCTGCGGCAAAAGGTCGAGCTGGGCACGGCCGGCACCCTGGACGCCTTCCTCGAACTCTGCGGTCAGGCGTCCAGAGACGAGTGCGCGTTCTCGGCCGGTTCCGCAGCGGCCACCAAGGCGAAGTGGCAAACCCTGATCGAGCGCATCCGCAAAGACCCCCTGACCGTGGGCGAGGGCGAGCACGCGGTGAACTACGACTATGACCTCGTGGTCACCCTGTCGATCATCTCGCTCTATGATGTGACGCCCGGATTCCACGGCTTCGACTGGGGATGGCTGGCCAACACGCTCGAGCCGCTCTGGGAGGGGAACACAAACCCCGACGACTACCCGAAGTTCCCGAAAAGTACGGGGGGACAACAGGCGACGCAGCTCCTGGCGGTCTCCTGCGGCGAAGCCCCGAACCCGCGCGATCCCAACGCCTATTTCGCGCTGGCCGACCGGGCGACCCGGCGCGCCGGTGCCGTCGGCCCCTACTGGGTCTGGCGCGACGAGGAGTGCGCCGCCTGGCCGGCCAGAGCGGCCCATCCCTACAACGGTCCGTGGAACAGACCGACCGCCAACCCGATCCTGCTCGTCAACAACACCCTTAACCCGGCCACGCCCTATAGCGGGGGGCTCTCGATGGCCGAGGCGCTGGCCGACGCGCGCCTGCTCACGATCAAGGGCTATGGCCATGCGGACTCCAATGTTCCGAGCACCTGTGCGGACACCTATGAGAGCGACTACTTCATCGACCTGACGCTGCCGCCGAAGGGCGCGGTGTGCCGACAGGACACCGCCCCGTTCAGCAAGCCGGTGCCCGGGGAGGCGGTCGAGCGGCCCTAGAGCAAACCCCGGATTCAGCTTCTAAACGATCCCGTCTGAAATTCTGCTCTGGGCGACGGGTCGCGCCGAGGTCATTGGCGGCGAGGCGAAGCCGGACGCGCCGGCGCGACTTTCGCGGGCCTCAGGGGATGTCCACGACCTCGTTCTCGGCCGGCAGGGCGTCCTTGCGAAGGGTCGGGGGATGCGCCGGATCGGGCTTCCATCCGCCCGGTCCGTCGAGGAGATCGAGGTTGGCCACGCCGAGAGACGAGAAGGCGGCGAAGACGTAGGGCACGCCTTCGGCGGCGGAGGGGTCGTTGGCGTTGGCGATTTGGAAATGCAGGTGCGGGGCGCTGGAATTGCCGGTGTTGCCCAGCAGCGCGATGACCTGGCCGCGCTTCACGTTGTCGCCGACATGGACCCGTTGGCTGCCGGGCTGAAGGTGGGCGTAGAACGCGTAGTGGCCGCCGCCCAGATCGAGGATCAGGTAGTTGCCGCCGATCGTCTCCAGGGTGATCGGCACGGCCAGCTTGTCGGGCTCATTCAGGGGAAGGCCGTCGTGGGCCGCGCGCACCGTGGCGTCGGCGACGGCGAGGACATCGGTTCCGAAGCTGTACCAGTTGGCGTTGACCCCGCGGTCGCCGTGGAAGGGCCGGCCGTCCGGGCCCAGCTTGATCCAGTCGATGGCGTAGCGCTGCGCAATCCCGGCGCGGCCGTCCACGACGATCAGCGTGCGCCGATGGTTGGCCGTGTTCGAGGGGCCGTTGAAGGCGACCCAGTTGCCGGTCGGAAGGGGGAAGTCGATGGTGACCGGGGCGTGCTGGTCGACGGCGATGTCACCTAAGATCGGCGTCCACGGAATCGTCTTGGTTTCAGCCGTCTCGGCATCGGGCGAAAAGCTCACCCGCCAGCGAAGGGTCTTCGGGGCTGCCCGTCCCACCGGCAGGGTGGTCTCCATGAAGACGACGGCGGAGCTCCCGGGCGCAATCCGCCTGGGCTCGGCCGCCAGCGCGCCGTTGACGCCCGCGCGCCGGATCAGGCCATCGAGCGCCGGCCCCTTCTGGTCGCTGAGCACATCGCCGGTGTCGCCGTCGAGGATCGCGATCTCGTCGAGGGCGCCGCCTTGCCTGGCGTGGCTGACCAGGTGGAACTCATAGAAGAGCCGCGCCGCCCCGCCGACCGTCACGGCCTGGGGCGCGAACGGGACCGCGACCTCGAGCTGCGTCGGCGACCGCGCCTGGGCGAACGCGGCGGGCGCGGCGGGCGCGGCCGTCACCCAGGCCAGCAGCGCGACAGGCGCAGACCACCGAGTCCATAGCCGCATTGAAGTCTCCCTATGGCCGCCGGCTGAAGGCCTCAGGTCATTTCGGGGGGTCTTGGGTTTCGATGTACCAGGCGTCGTGCTCGTCCTTCTTGACGTGGAGGGCGTTGCACCAGTCCAGCCGGGAACTGGACGTGCAGTTGATCTTCGGGTCGGGCGGCGCGTTCTTGATCCAGAAGGTATACTCCCTCTGCTTCGAATCCACGATGACCATCCGGCAAGGGTAGTCCACCGTGTAGATGTTGAAGGTCAGTTGGCCCGGATTCAGGTTCTGGTCCGGCTTGTTGCTGCAGATGCCGTAAGCCGTCCAGGTGGGACGGCCCGGCTGCGGGGCGCCCAAGTTCACATGAATGACCTTGCTCTTGTCGAACGGCTTGCCGTTGGCGAGGCCCTTCACGCCGCCGACGGCGATGATGAGCCCGTCGCCGACCTCGTTCATGTTGCCCACCGCGTCGTCGATGGAAAAGGCGTAGGCGTTCATCCCCAGGTAGTTCTCGCTGTGGATCAGTTCGACGTAGGGGTTGAATACGCCGGGCGGCTTGTACTGAAGATCGATGTAGGTGTTGATCGTGGTCTTGTAGCCCGGCGTGTCCGCGAGGGCGTTGGCCGAGGGGGCGTTCACGCAGTTCTCGTTAAATGGCACCCAGCCATAGACATGCTGGATCAGGAGCTTCTC
>JBDTIW010000009.1:0-16021 GCA_039936215.1 Caulobacteraceae bacterium
CGATGACCTTGGGATTGAGCAGGCTGACCGTGTAGGCCGCCACCGAATTGCGAAAACCGGGGTGAAATTCCTCGGTGACCGCCGCCCCGCCCACCACGTCCCGCCGCTCCAGCACCGTCACCTTCAAGCCGGCCCGTGCCAGGTAGAAGGCGCAAACGAGGCCGTTGTGCCCCGCCCCGACGATCAGGACATCGGTGTCGTTCGCGCGTGTTCCCATGGCCCCGTCATAGGCCGGGGCGCCCTCAGGCGTCCAGAAGCTGGAAGCGCAGATCCATGTTGGCGCGCTCCATGACATCGCGCGCCAGGCCGTAGAACTCGCCGGCGCTCCGGGTCAGCCGGCAGCGGGCCACCACCTCCACCCGAACCGTCCCGCCGGCGTAGTCCGGCCACACGCCGCGAATCTGGCCGCTCTCCACGAAGGCGATCTGGGCGTTGAGCTTGTCGCGCAGGGCGCCCAGATGCCGCGCGTCGTCGGGCGGGCGCCAACTCAGCGGATCGCTGACCACCAGGACGCAGGTGTCGGTGTCGTCGTCCAGATAGATGTAGTCGATGAGGTCGGTCTCGAGCACGGACATGGGCACCCCTCGGCGACGTTCGCGACTCACGGTGTAGCGCACCTTTCCCGGCGGGCCTCGTTGGCAGGCGGAGCCGGGCGCTGCCAAATGCCAATCCTCCCCCCTACGATATTCACAGAATCTCCAAGCGATGGGTCGCGGCCTGACGCCCCCTCCGTCACGCGACGAAGAGGCGCCGCGCGCCACCTCCCCCGCGAAACCATCCGCAGGGGAGGATTGACCGCCAACTATTCCTTCAATCCTCCACCGCGAAGCGGGGGAGACCTTCCGCGGCGCTCTTTCTCGCGCCGTGACGGAGGGGGCGTCCGGCCGCCCTTGAGATGTGTGAATCGGGGCGGCCCAAATGGGGAGGGAGGAAGAGTCCCTAGCCAATCCCCCTCCCCTCCCCTACCTTGCCGTTCATGCCCCGTTCCGCGTCCACCGCCGGCGTGTCGGATGTTTCCGGCGCCTTTGTCCACGACCACGCGATTCATCCCACGCCGACCTTGTGGACGCCGCATCGCCCCGCCCGGCCGGAGAAGAGCGAGGGGGGCCGGCGGTTCGAACTGGTCAGCGACTATGAGCCGGCCGGCGACCAGCCAGGCGCGATCGCGGAGCTGGTGGCGGGGGTAAACGGGCGCGAGCACGACCAGGTGCTGCTGGGGGTCACCGGCTCCGGCAAGACCTTCACCATGGCCAAGATCATCGAGGCCACCCAGCGGCCGGCCCTGATCCTGGCCCACAATAAGACCCTGGCGGCGCAGCTCTACAGCGAGTTCAAGAGCTATTTTCCGAACAACGCGGTGGAATATTTCGTCTCCTACTACGACTACTACCAGCCGGAAGCCTATGTCGCCCGCACCGACACCTATATCGAGAAGGATTCATCGCGCAACGAGCAGATCGACCGCATGCGCCATTCGGCCACCCGCGCAATACTGGAGCGGGACGATGTGATCGTGGTCGCCTCGGTGTCGTGCATCTACGGCATAGGCTCGGTGGAGACCTACACCGCCATGACCTTCACCCTGACGGTCGGTCAGACGGTGGACGAGAAGCGGTTGATGGGCGATCTGGTGGCCCAGCAGTACAGGCGCAACGAGGCGGCCTTCGAGCGCGGGACGTTCCGACGGCGCGGCGACACCATCGAGATCTTTCCCGCCCACTACGAGGACCGCGCCTGGCGGATCGCCGTGTTCGGTGATGTCATCGAGGCGATCGCCGAGTTCGACCCCTTGACCGGCAAGAAGACCGCCGATCTGGAGAGCGTGAAGGTTTACGCCAACAGCCACTATGTGACGCCCCGCCCGACCCTGCGCCAGGCGGCGGCCGCCATCAAGGCCGAGTTGAAGCCGCGCCTGGACTGGCTGACCGCCAACGGCAAGCTGCTGGAGGCGCAGCGCCTGGAGCAGCGCACCACCTTCGACCTGGAGATGATCGAGGCCACCGGCAGTTGCGCCGGCATCGAGAACTATTCCCGCTATCTGACTGGGCGAAGACCCGGCGAGCCGCCGCCGACCTTCTTCGAATACATCCCCGACAACGCCCTGCTGTTCGTCGACGAAAGCCACCAGACCATTCCGCAGCTGGGGGCCATGTACCGCGGCGACTACAGCCGCAAGTTCACCCTGGCCGAATACGGCTTCCGCTTGCCCTCCTGCCTGGATAACCGGCCGCTGAAGTTCGAGGAGTGGGAGGCCATGCGGCCAGACTCCCTCTTCGTCTCGGCCACCCCGGCCAAGTGGGAGCTGGAAAAGACCGGCGGCGTCTTCGTCGAACAGGTGATCCGCCCCACCGGCCTGATCGATCCGCCGGTGGAGGTTCGTCCGGTGTCGAAAGGCGGGGCGAGCCAGGTGGACGATGTGATCGCCGAGTGCCGCGACTTCGCGCTTCTGGGCTACCGATCTCTGGTCACCGTGCTGACCAAGAAGATGGCCGAGGATCTTTCCGAATACATGCACGAGCAGGGCCTGCGCGTGCGCTACATGCACTCCGACATCGACACCCTGGAGCGCATCGAGATCATCCGCGACCTGCGCCTGGGCGCCTTCGACGTGCTGGTGGGGATCAATCTGCTGCGCGAGGGCCTGGACATCCCCGAATGCGGCCTGGTGGCCATCCTCGACGCCGACAAGGAGGGGTTCCTGCGTTCCGAAACCTCGCTCATCCAGACGATTGGCCGGGCCGCCCGCAACGTCGATGGCAAGGTGATCCTCTACGCCGACAGCATGACCGGCTCCATGGAGCGGGCCATGGCCGAAACCAGCCGCCGGCGCGACAAGCAGGCGGCCTGGAACGCCGAGCACGGCATCACCCCCGAAAGCATCAAGAGCCAGATCAAGGATCTGCTGGCCAGTCCCTACGAGCGCGGCGACCGGGTGACGGTGGACGTGGGCGTGGCCGAGGACGCCCGGCCCTTCCTGGGTTCCAACTTCCAGGCCACCCTGCGCGATCTGGAAAGCAAGATGCGCGCGGCGGCCAGCAACCTGGAGTTCGAGGACGCGGCGCGAATCCGGGACGAGATCAAGCGGCTGAAGCTCCTCGACCTCGAATTCGCCAACGACGCCCTCACCCCGGCCGGCGAAACCCCCGACCGGGGCGCGGTGACCCGCCTGCGCGCCGAAGCCCGCGCCGAGGCCGCCGCGCGGTTTCGCAAGGGCGGCAAGCGGTAGGGCGGTGGTCAGAATCAAGGCGGGCCGGTGGAGGACGCGAATCCGCGATCAGGCTTTCGGCTCATGCCCGAGAAGCAATGTTGGTTCGCGCGATCGAATTCGCGTGGATCGTCGATACGCTGGAGCACCCGGAATCCAACACTCCCGATCCGCGCGATCCCCCCTTGAAACGATCGTTTCGCTCCATCGAACAAGCCAGCGGTCGCGTACTCCGCGTGGTCCATCGTGCTCAAGGCGAGGATATTGTGGTAGTGACCGTTTTCTTCGATCGCGGAGCAAAGCCATGATCTCCACCACCTATGACGCCGAGGAAGACGCCCTGTATGTCCGGATCGCGACGCGCGACGCGAAAGTGGTCGATACCCGCGAAGTCGAGCCGGGCGTGATGCTGGACATGGATGCCGCGGGACGCGTGATCGGAATCGAGGTTCTGGGCGTGAAAGCCCGTTCAGAGGAAACCGTTCAGGCGGCCTGAGCTCCCGGGTCGCTGTCAGGCTGTTCCGTCGTCCCAAGCGCCCACGGACGACCGGACAACCTCCCGGGCCTTCCGCCGTCCGGGCCGCTCCCACATCACGCCGGGGTATCCCTTCAGCGGCGCGAGGGCCTCGCCCCGGTATTCCCAGTCGGCCGTCTCCTCGATGGCGATGTGGTAGCGGGGCTCGCGGCCGGTGCGGGTGGTGAAGACGGCGCGGGGGATGTTGACCATCCTGGGCGCCCGCGCCCGCTCGTAGATCAGCGGAGTTCCGCAACCGGCGCAGAAGCTACGGGCCGCGCCCGTGGCCGGATCCTCGTAGCGGGTCAGCTTCGTCGCCCCCTTGGTCACGCGAAAGCGGCTGCGCCAGCTTCCCACATAGGTGGCGTAGGCGCAGCCGTGGGCGCGCCGGCCGGCCGCCGAGTGATCGTGCCAAGCCCACACCGCCGGGACCTCGATCTCCAACCGCACCGCCCCGCACGCGCATTCGCCCATGGCGCGGGTGGCGGAGGGGTTGGGCGGCTTGGGGGCGACGGGGGATTTGGGCATGGGGGACCTCGGTTTTCAGAACGCGAAGGCGCCGCGCTCGTCTTTCGTTACCATCACAAGCTCCCGCCCTAAATCCGTCGGCTTGAATCGAGGGGCCACTCCGCGTCGATTTGACCGTTAATCACCGTTAAATACGGTGGTCCTCGAGAGGCCTAAATAGCCACGTGAGTCACTGCGGGCAACATAGTGGTGACTTTACAATATGTCAAGTATGGAGATGACTTTTGGGGCGGGGGCGCCGGATGCGGGCGACGCCGGCCAGGTCATCGGCATCGAAATCCTGGAGCGGATGAAGCCGGCGCGCTGAACCGGCGGTCGGGGCATGGCGCCCACGCGACATTTCGAGGCTGGGGATAGCCAATACCGGATTTCGAAATCTCCTATAGTTTTATTGCCGACCGTCGGAACGAAACACGAACATTTGATCGCATTTCTCGAACCGAGGGTGTTACGGTGGGTCCATGGAGGAAGCCACGCCATCGGCGCCTGCCCGCCGGCCACGTTCCGAGCACATCGGCGTGCGCGTGACGAGCCGGCAGAAGCAGATCATCAAACGCGCTGCCGAGCTTGAGCGACTGAGCGTGGCGGCCTTCATTCTTTCCAGTGTGGAGGAAGTCGCGCGCCAGATCGTGGAGGAGCGGCGGGATCGGACGCCGGGAACCTTCGAGGTTCTTTGCCGCATCGACGCTTTCGCGGACTACGTGGCCGAGGTGGCGGCGGACGGCGCCCAAGAGGCCGCCAGCTTGGCGCGGGACAACCACGGCGACTACAGATGGGGGCATCGTTGCACGCCGGAGTTCGACGCTCGCCTCTACATCGCCCTTGACGACAACGGCAATGAAATCGAAGAGACTCAGATAGGCGACTTCTAGCGTCGCTCAAAAGCGAGGCGAAGCGCGGGGCGGATGGTCGATGAACCGCTGAACCTGGGCTTCGAGGAGGCCTCGACGCCGTTTGCCAGCGCGTCGCAGAACGCACGCGTCTGGACCGAGCATTGGGTCGGCGAAAACCTATTCTGTCCAAACTGCGGCGCGCCGCGTGTCCTTCAATTTCCGGGAAATCGGAAAGTCGCGGATTTCTTCTGCAAGGTCTGCGCGGAAGAGTTCGAATTGAAGAGCCAGAAGGGGCGGTTCGGGCCGCGCGTCGTGGACGGGGCGTTCCGCTCGATGTGCGAGCGGCTCGCGTCGAGCAACAATCCAAGCCTGATCCTGATGAATTACGATCTGGCGCGGTTCAGCGTCACCGACCTGTTCTTTGTTCCCCGGCACTTCTTCGTGCGCGAGATCATCCAGGAACGGAAGCCCCTCGCCGCCACCGCCCGGCGGGCGGGATGGGTGGGCTGCAACATCCTGCTGAGCGAAATCCCCAGAAGCGGAAAAATCTACTTCGTGCGCGGCGGTGAGATCGCGCCGCGCGATCTGGTCATGGAGCAGTGGCGAAGCACTCTGTTCCTGAAGGACCGGGGCGTCGCCGCGCGCGGCTGGCTGATCGAGGTGATGAAATGCGTGGAGATCATCGGACGTGACGCTTTCACACTCGATGACGTCTATGATTTTGAGGATCGGTTGAAAGCAATCTATCCCGGCAACCAGAACGTACGGCCGAAGATACGTCAGCAGCTACAGGTATTGCGAGACCAGGGGTATTTGGAATTTGTCGGGCATGGGCGCTATCGGTTGCGCCGTTTATGTTAGATCGAAAGCCGTTGCTCACCCGCCCCCCTCACCGCTTCGCGGTCCCCCTCACCCCGTAAGCAGGCTAGCGGATGCACACATCTCACCCGTGACCAGACGCCCCCGTCACGGCGCGAGAAAGAGCGCCGCGCCACCTCCCCCGCTTCGCGGTGGAGGATTGAAGGAAAGGCAGCCATTTGCAATCATTCAATCCTCCCCTGCGCCTCTTCGCGGGGGAGGTGGCGCGCGGCCCGTCTTGGCCGCGTGACGGAGGGGGCGTCCGGCCGCCGCCCATCACTTGGAGATGTGTGAATCCAGTAGCGCGAGCGGACGGGGGAGGATTTGACGCCCCCTACCCCTCGATCATCCCCCGTATCCGCGCCGCCAGGGCTTCCATGGCAAAGGGTTTGGTGATCATGGCCATGCCGGGTTCGAGGAAGCCGGCGGGGTGGGCGGCGTCCTGGGCGTAGCCGGTCATGAACAGGACCTTGAGGTTCGGACGATGGGCGCGGGCGGCCTGCGCGATCTGGCGGCCGTTGAGGCCCGGCAGGCCGATATCGGTGACCAAAAGGTCGATCCGCTCCGCCGACCGCAGGATCGCCAACCCCTCGGTCCCGTCGGCCGCCTCCAGGACCCGGTAGCCGAGATCATGCAGAACCTCGACGATCAGCAGGCGGACGACCCCCTCGTCCTCGATCACCAGCACCACCTCGCCCGCCTCGGCGCGCGATGACGGGGTGGGCGGGGCGGGGGGCGCGGCCGGCGCGGCCTCGCCGCGCCGGCGCGGCAGGAAGAGCTTGAAGGTCGTGCCGTGGCCGATCTCGCTGGCCAGCCTGGCGTAGCCCTCCGATTGGCGGGCGAAGCCGTAGATCATGGAGAGGCCCAGCCCCGTCCCCTGGCCGATCGGCTTGGTGGTGAAGAAGGGATCGAAGGCACGCTCCATGGTCTCGGCGCTCATCCCTGTCCCGGTGTCGGTGACACACAGGCAGACGTAGTCGCCGGGCGTCAGGTCGCGCTCCGCCGCCGCCTCGGCGTCGGTCAGGGGGGCGTTGCAAGTCTCGATGGTCAGCCGCCCGCCCCCTGGCATGGCGTCGCGGGCGTTGATGGCCAGATTGAGGAGGGCGCTCTCGAGCTGGTTGCGGTCGCACAGGGTCGGCCACAGGCCTTCGGCCAGCCCCAGTTCGATCTCGATATCCTCGCCCATGGTCCGCCGCAGAAGCTCCTCCATGGAGGCGACCAAGGGATTCATGTCCAGCGGCTTGGGATCGAGGGGCTGGCGGCGGGAGAAGGCCAGCAGCCGGTGGGTCAGGGCGGCGGCGCGCTGGGCGGAGTCCATGGCGGCGGCGACGAACCGCTCGATCCCGGCCGTGCGCCCCTCGCCCACCCGCCTGCCGAGCAGATCGAGCGAGCCGACAATACTTTGCAGCAGATTGTTGAAATCGTGGGCGATGCCGCCGGTGAGCTGGCCGACCGCCTCCATCTTGTGCGCCTGGCGCAGCGCCTCCTCGGCCTTGGCGCGTTCGGCGACCTCGCGCGCGACGCGGTCTTCCAAGGTGGCGTTGAGCTCTTCCAGCGCCGCCTCGGCAGCCTTGCGCTCGGTGATGTCGTAGGCGACGCCGACGAAGCGCCGGCCGACCCCTTCGCCGGTGGCGATCATCTCGCCGCGGCGGGCCAGCCAAGCCTTCTCGCCGGTGTCGGGACGAGTGATGCGGTATTCGGTGTAGTCCAGGGCGCTGCCGGGGTTCAGCAGTCGCGCCGGACCGGTCTGGCCCCGGTGTTCGGGATCGATCAGACTGACGAGTAGCGCTTCGGTGACCGGGGTGTCGGAGGCAAGGCCCCAGATGCGGCGATATTCGTCCGAGGCGTCCAGCAATCCGGTGTCGGGATACCATTCGAAGGCGCCGATGCGCCCGGCTGCCTGTGCGATGCGCAGGCGCTCGCCGGCCCGCACTCGCGCCGTGGTCTCGGCGACGATGGCCAGAACCCCGGCCGGCCTGCCGGCGTCGTCGCACACCGGGCTGTAGTCGAGATCGAGCCATACCTCCTCGGGCGGCCCGTTGCGGTAGAGGACGAGCGGTTCGTCGCGGAAGGACAGCGTGCCGCCGGCCAGCCCCACCGCCATGACCTCGCGGTTGAAGTCGGCCACTTCGGGCCAGCCTTCAAGCACCTTCGAGCCCAGGAGGCGCGGGTGGCGGCCGCCGGCGAACACCGAATAGGCGTCGTTGTAGATCATCACGCCGTCCGCGCCCCACAGCATGACGATCGCCACCGGCGAGCGCAGGATGGTGTCGACATTGGTCTTGAGACTCTGCGGCCAGCGGGCCTTTGGCCCCAGGGATGTGCGCGACCAGTCGAAGCCGCATATCAGCGCCCCCGTCTCGCCGCCGCCGGCCGGCCACTCGGCGAGATCGTCCACAACGCTCATCCCGCCTCCCGACACCGGCCAACCGGCGCGGTTTCGACCTTGCTATGGCGGCGTAAGGTTTTCAATCGCCCTCGTCGTGCGTTGAAATCAACGGACAAAGACATCCTGCCCATAGCCCTGGAAATAGAGCAATGCCGTCAGGTCGGTGTGGTCCACCCTCGCGTCGGCGCGGGCGGCCACGATCGGCTGGGCGCGGTAGGCGACGCCGAGGCCGGCGGCTTCGATCATGGCCAGGTCGTTGGCCCCGTCGCCGACGGCCAGGGTCTGGGCGAGATCGAGGCGCAGGGTGGCGGCCTCCTCAACGAGGGTGGCGAGCTTGGCTTCCAGGCCCAAGATGGGTTCGGCCACCGCGCCGGTGAGTGCGGCGCCGTCGTCGATCAGGCGGTTGGCGCGGTGGGCGGCGAACCCGGCCGCCTTCGCCACCTTGGCGGTGAAAAAGTCGAAGCCGCCCGAGACCAGGACGCAGCGCGCGCCGTTGGCGGTCATGGTCCGGGCCAGGGTCGCCGCGCCGGGACCCAGCCGCACCCGCTCGTCATAGACCCGTTGCAAGGCGGCCAGGTCCAGGCCGCGCAGCATGCCCACCCGCTCGCGCAGGGCGCCCTCGAAGGCGATCTCGCCGGCCATGGCGCGGGCGGTGATGGCGGCGATCGGCGCTTTCAGGCCGGCGAAATCGGCCAGTTCGTCCAAGCATTCGCAGCCGATGACGGTGGAATCCATGTCGGCGACCAGCAGCCGTTTGCGCCGGCCGGCCGCCGGCTGGACGCAGACATCCACCGCGTGGCGGGCAAGAGCCTGGCGGGCGTGGCCGCGCAGGGCCGCCGGCCCCTCGCCCTCCACGAAGATGTCCGCCGCCCCTTCGCCCAGGATGGCGGTTTCGCGCACCGGCCGCCCCGCCGCCGTCACCGCGTCCATGGCCGCCGGCAGGGCGTCCTTGAGGGTGTCGAGGTCGCCGGCGACGAGGGTGAGGACGAGGAGCATGGGCGTTTCCTTCCTCCCTCCCTCCCTCCCCTTCACGGGGCTAACGGATGCGCACATCTCGCGCGCGGCTGGACGCCCCCTCCGTCACGGCGCGAGAAAGAGCGCCGCGCCACCTCCCCCGCTTCGCAGGGGAGGATTGACGCCTCATCAATCCTCCCCTGCGCCTCTTCGCGGGGGAGGTGGCGTCCGGCCAGAGCCTCACTTGGAGATGTGTGCATCCCCCAGCCCTTCATGGGGAGGGAGGGTTTGCCGACGTCTACTAGCCCGCCGCTGGCTTTGCCGACATGCGGGCTTCGCGCTTGGCCTTGGCGGCGGCGCGGGCCGCGGTGCAGGCCGGGGAAAGCTCGGCGGCGTGCTGCTTGAGGCACCTCCAGGGCTTTTCACCGCCGGCGGCGGTGCAGAACTTCTTGATGTCGTCGGCGCAGGCGGTCTTCACCGCGCCGCCCTGACCGCCATTCCCGGCCACCGGCGTGGCGGGCGGGGTCGTGGCGGGTGGGGTCGCGGCGACCACGGGCGCCGGCGTCGCGGCGGCGGGAACGGCGGGGGTCGCCGGGGCGGCGGCCTGTTTCTCGCAGGCCGAGAGCATGAAGATCGAGGCGACGACGGCGGTCGCCAGCCAAAGGGGTTTCGAGTGCATCGCGCGCCATCCTTGTTGAGGCAGCCCCGGTCGGAATAACCGTGACGATCCGCCTTCGTTCCGTCACCAGGGCCGCCCGGTCAAGCCGATATTAGGCTTCGCCACGCTCGCGATCTTCGGCGGGAGGGGGTTGGATAGGCCGCGCGGCTCTGTAGGGTGGGGCGATGCGCGATGTTTCCGACGATTCCTCCGGCCGGCGCCCGCGCGGCCGGCGCGACCTCACAAAAGGGCCGATCACCCGCACCCTGCTGATCTTTTCCCTGCCGCTGCTGGGCGGCAACGCCCTGCAGTCCCTTAACGGCACGGTCAATCAGATCTGGGTCAGCCACACCCTGGGCGAGAACGCGATCACGGCGCTGGGCAACGCCAACATCGTGATGATGCTGATGCTGGGCTCGGTGTTCGGGGTGGGCATGGCGGCCAACATACTGGTGGCCCAGGCGATGGGGGCCAGGGACACCGCCCTGGTCAAGCGGGTGATGGGGACGGCGACGAGCTTCTTCGTGGCCCTTTCCCTGGTCATCGCGGTGGCCGGCGGTCTCTTGTCGCCGCACATCCTGGACCTGATGCGCACCCCGGCCGCGGCGCGGGCCGACGCCATAGTCTATCTGCGCATCATCTTCGCCGCCGTGCCGTTCATGTATTTCTTCGTCTTCCTGCAGATGGCCCAGCGCGGGGCCGGCGACTCGACCACCCCGTTCTGGTTCCTGGCCCTGGCCATCGTCATCGACATCACCCTCAATCCGCTGCTGATTCGCGGGATCGGACCGTTCCCGAAGATGGGCATCGCCGGGTCGGCGACCTCGACCCTGATCGGCCAGGGCGTGGCGCTGATCTTCCTGACCATCCATCTCTATCGCCGCAAAAGCGTGCTGACCCTGCGGCGCGGCGAGCTTCATCTGCTGAAGCCGGACCTCGATATCCTGGGATCGCTGGTCAGCCGGGGCCTTCCCATGGGCGTCCAGATGCTGGTGCTGAGCGGGGGGGCGGTGGTGATGATCGCCTTCGTCAACCGCTACGGCGCCATGACCTCGGCGGCCTATTCCATCTCCTCGATCGTGTGGAGCTATCTGCAGATGCCGGCCATGGCCATCGGCGCCTCGGTCTCCTCCATGGCAGCCCAGAACGTCGGGGCCGGACGCTGGGACCGGGTGGCCAAGGTGGCCCGGTCGGGAGTGATTTCCGGCCTCGTGGTCACCGCGTCGATCGCTCTTTTCCTCTATGTGTTCAACGATTTCGTCCTGGGCATCCTGTTGCCGCGCGGCTCGCCGGCCATTCCCCTGGCGCGGCACATCAACACCACCGTGCTGTGGGGCTTCATCTTCTTTTCGATCACCTTTTCCCTGTCCGGGGTGGTGCGCTCGACCGGCGCGGTGTGGGCGCCGCTGGCCATTCTCGTCGTCTCGATGATCGGGGTGCGCATCCCCTTCGCCGCCCTTATGACCCCGCGCTTCGGCGAGGACGCCATCTGGTGGAGCTTCCCCTTGGGCACCATCAATTCGGCCATCCTCACCAGCCTCTACTACAGGTTCGGCGGCTGGCGCGCCGCGCGCATGCTGGTGGAATCGCCGCACGGCCAAGCGGCAGACGCCGGCCTCGCCGCCCCGGCCATGGTCCGGCCCGCGGCCGACGACGAGGTCGCGGCGATGTGATCCTCGCCGGTCGCGCGGCCGGGTCGCGGCCCGAACCCGAAATCGACCGTTACTCCTTCTCCCCCCAGATACGGCGCAGGTTGTTGCGCACATACTGCAGGCGGGTGCGGTTCTCCCAGCTCATATTGAACCCTTCCAGGGCGCCGACCTCGTCGAGGTGATAGAGCATGTCGCGATGGGCCGGGTCGGGGATCATGCTCTCGATGAAGGTCAGGCCCACGAGTCGTTCACCGATAGTGACCGGCCTCACCTCGTGCAGGGTGTTGGAGGGGTAGACCACGGCCGAGCCGGCCGCTCCCTTGAAGGTGACGGCGCGGCTGCCGAGATGGATGGACAGTTCGCCCCCCTCGTAGGTTTCCGGCTCCCCGACGAACAGGGTGCAGGAAAGGTCCGAGCGCAGGGGCCGGGCGCCGAGCGGCAGGAAGGCCGCGTCGGAGTGGACGCCGTAGTTCATGCCCGGCGCATATTTGGCCAGCATCGGCGGGGCCATGATCCGGGCATAGGTGAAGGCGCGGAACGGCTCGCTGCGCTGGAGGGCCACCGCCATCAGCTTCGAGGATTCGCCATAGGCGGGGTCGGCGTGATCGATCTGCTGGTTGTTCTTGACCGTGGAATGCGGGCTCGACAGCTTGCCGTCGGCGAACTTGGCGATTTTGGCGAGCTGGCGCAGCCGATCCAGTTCGGGCGGCGTCAGGACGTCGGGGATTTCAAGGAACATCAGGGACGCTCCAGGTTGTCTTGAAGACGCGCGGCCCGGGTCTGCGAGTTTCAAACTCCCCTCCGCCATGCGCATGGGGGAGGGGAAGGCGGGGAACCGGAAGGTTTGTCATGCCGATCTCACCGCGCTTCATAGCCGAACCGTTCCACCCACGGCGCGAGGATCGGCATCACCGAGGCGAGTTCGTGGGCGTAGCGGCGCCAGCGGCCGACGCCCTCGGCATTGAGTCCCGCCGCGAGTTGCGCACCGCTTGGGGTGGCGACGGCGCCGGCCCGACCGGCGAAATCGGCCAGGCCGGATCGCCGCTCCAGGCCGGCGAAATCGCAGACGGCGCCGATCTGGTCCTCGAAGTCGGCGACCAGGGATTCGTAGCTTTGCACGCGCAAATCGACATCGAGCTTGTCGCCGTAGACCTCCATCAGGCCCATCACCGCGTCGTAGAGCCGCGCCGCGTCGGCGAGGTCGAGGAGTTCGACCGTGGTCGGATTGATGACGAACTGGCGCCGAAAGGCGCTCAGCACCACGTCGCGCGGGTCGCGCCGCGACAGGAGCACCTTGGCGTCCGGAAACAGCTTCACGATGAGCGGCAGCCTCAGCATGTTCATCGGCATCTTGTCGATGAACACCTTGCCGGCCACCTCGGCGCCCGCCTCCCTCGCCTGGCGCCAATAGAGATCGAGGTGGTGGTCGATCTCGCTCGGCGCGATGGCGGCCAGGCGACCCAGGCTTTCCGGGGCGCCCATGAACGCCGCGGTCGCGTCGGCCAGCAGATCGCGCTCGTCGAGGGTGACGGCCCCGGGATGGACGGCCAGGGCTTGGCCGAGCATCGTTGTTCCCGAGCGGGGAAAGCCGATCAGGAAGACGTGACCCCTGGCGGCGCGGGGCGTGGCGGGCGAGGCCGAGCGGCCCCAATCGGCGCGGTCGGCGGCGCGGAAATAGTCGCCAAGCCGCCGAGCGGCGCCCAGGGAGCTTTCCGCTCCCGGCCCCGCGAATCTGGCCGCGTAGAGTTCGCGCAGCAAGGCGCCGGTCGCCTCATAGGCGGTGAAGGCGTCGCCCGGACGATCCAGCTTGTCGAGCACGTCGCCCAGGGCGTTGAAGGCCACGGCCCGCTCGTGCGGGCTGGGCGTGGCCGAGGCGGCGGTGAGGACGCGCAGGCGCCACTCCGCCGCGGCCAGCTCGCCGCCGGCCGCCTCGGCATTGGCCAGGGCGGTGATCGCCACCGGCTGGGCCGGATCGAGCGCCAGGGCCAGGTCCGCCAGCCGCCGCGCCGCGGGCCAGTCGGCGGCGCGGGCGGCGATCGCCGCCAGATTGCCGAGCGCCTGGGCGTGGCGGGGATCGATCTCCACGGCGCGGCCGTAGGCCGTGCGCGCCCGAGCCAGATCCCCCATGATTTCCAGCGTCCAGCCGCGGTTGTAGTGGGCCGGCGCGAAAGCGGGGTTGACGGCGATGGAGGCGTCCAGGCGGGCCAGGCCCTCGACCGGCCGGCCGGCGCGGGCCAGGCAAAGGCCAAGGGCGCTCAGGATGGCGAAGTCGGCGCCCGAGTCGGCCAGGACCGTCTCGAAATCGGCGATCGCCTCGTTAAGCCTGCCCTCCTGCTGGGCGCGTACGGCGCGCAGGCGGAAGAAGAGGGGATGGCGCAGGCCGCCGGCCAGAGCCTCGTCGACAAGGCTATGCGCGCCGGGCCAATCGCCGGCCCGGATCGCCGCCTCCACCCGGGAGACGGCGGCCGCGGCGGACGATTTGGCGGGCGAGTCTTGCGCAACCATGGGCGCGTAGCCGAACCGCGCCACCCACGGCTCCAGCAACGGCAGCACCGGCGCGAGCTGAGCCCGGTAGCGCCGCCACTGGCCGACACCACTGGCGTTGATGCCCCGGGCGACTTGCGGCGCGCTCGGCGTATTGGAAAGGGCGCGCGCCCTGGCGGGGAAGTCGTGGATGGCCGCGTCCCACTCCAGGCCGAGGAAATTCAGGATTTTCCGCGTCTCACCTTCGAAATCGGCCACCAGGCTCTCGTTGCGCGCGTCATGGATGTGGAGCGGCAATATGGCGCGATAAATATTGGCAAGGCGCATGGTCTGATCGTAGTAATGCGCCGTGCCTTCCAAGGTGAGAAATTCGTACATGGCGGCATTTATAAGGAAATGGCGGCGAAAGCAGCTTAGAACAACATCTCGAGGATCACGCAGGGCAAACAGTATCTTCGCGCTCGGAAACAGCTTGGTGATAACGGGCAGCGCCGGCGTATGCAACGGCAACTTATCGATCAGCACCTTGCGGGATATGTCTTCCGGGAAGAACTCGCGCACCCCGCGCCAGTAGGTGTCGCGGCAGATATCCGCTTCGGCGGGGTCGAGGCCGGCCAGGCGACGCAAGCCGCCGTCGTCGGCGAGGAAATGGCCGCCCGCTTCGGCCAGCAAGGTTTTTTCCTCCAGAGCCACCACCTCCGGATGGCTCGCCAGCACCGTCTCCAAGAGCGTGGTGCCGGACCTGGGAAAGCTCATCAGGAAAACGTGGCCGCTCACCATCGCGGCGCCTCGCCGATCCTCGCCGGCGGGATCGCGCCAAGGAGCGCGCGGCGCCGCTTCGAACCAAGCGGTCAGCCGGCGCGCCTGTTCGACCCAGCGCTCCGTCACCGTGGCCTTGAAGGCCGGCGTATGGACGCGCTGCAAGGCCTCGTTGCGGGCGCGGTAGTAGCCGAAAGCCTCGGAGGGTCGGTCGAGCGCGTCGAGCGCGTCGGCGAGATAGCTCAGCCCGTCGGCGCGTTGCTCCTCGTTGAGGTCGCCGCGCCCCAATAATCGTTTGAGGCGTGTTTCGGCGAGGGCCGGGGCACCTTCGGCCAGCTCGATCTGGGCGATCGCCATCCGTGCCCTGACGAACTCTGGACGAATGGCCAGCGCGCGCTCGGCCAGGGCGCGCCCCTGCTTGAGATCCTCCTGGCGCACGGCGATCACCGCCAGCGCGGAGAGAGGCTCGGCGGCTCCCGGCACGATCTCGGCGGCGCGCCGATAATGCTCGCGCGCGGCTGAGACCAGATTGAGATTCAGACAAGCCGAGCCGGCGCCGGCCTGGGCGTCGTAGGAATTCGGCTCGATCGCGATGGCGTCCTCAAAGACGGCCAGCGCCTCATCGAGGCGCCGAAGGTTGTATAACAGGCGGCCAAACTGCGTCAGGACATCCACGTCGCGCGGGTGCGCCGCTCGCGCCTTGACCAGCAGATTGCCGGCCTCCTGTGGCCGACCGTCCTCCTCCAGTCCATCGGCGACAAGGCGCAGGACGAGCGGATGCTCGTTGCCCCTGCCAAGCGCCGCGATCGCCAGTTCAATGGCGAGGTTGCGGTCGGTCTTGGCGGTCGCCTCGATCCGCGCGGTCTCGGTGTTGTCCATCGTCTGCGTCATGGCGGCCCTTCTAACCGATCGCGAATCAAAGCGCCTCCTTTCCTGCGTGGCCGTCAAAACCGCCAAGACGCCAGGACGCAAAGAAGGTCAAAAGGCGCTTCTCGGCGGTTCATCCATCCCTGATCACGGCTATGCCGGCGCCACGTCGAAGGCGATGGTGAGGCGGGGTTGATCGCCGCTGAACTGGACGGTGCCGTGCCACATGTACGAGGGAAAGAGGACCAGCAGGCCAGGCTCGGGCTTGACAAAATGCTCCGGCGGCAGGGGCGGCTGCGTGCGCACGCCCGGTTCGCCGA
>JBDTIW010000010.1:0-19104 GCA_039936215.1 Caulobacteraceae bacterium
GCGCGCGAGCGGTTCGCGCAATTTGGCGGCGCCCACCACATCATCGACCAGACGCGCCATCCGGCCATGCACGAGACCCATTCCATCGACGTCATCTGTCTGATCAGCGGCGAGGCCTCGCTGATCCTGGAAGCGGGCGAGACGCGCCTGACACAAGGCCAGGTGGTGATCCAGCGCGGGACCAACCACGCGTGGGTGGCCCATGGAGGCCCGGCGCTGTTTCTGGCCGTGCTGATCGATCGGGACTTGGTCCTGTAGGGGGACCCCTCAAAACAGTTCCGGCCGCGCCTCGGGGGTCTGGCCGGCTTCCGGGAGGTGGCAGGTGAAGGCGGCGCCGGCGCCGGGTTCGCTTTCCAGGGCCACCCAGCCGCCGTGCAGCTCGACCAAAGCCTTGACCAGGGCGAGTCCCAGGCCCGACGCCCCACCGTCGGCGCCGCTGAAGCGGTCGAAAATGTGGGCCTGGACGTGAAAGAGAATGCCGCGGCCGTT
The DNA here is from genome assembly GCA_039936215.1 of Caulobacteraceae bacterium. Taxonomy (GTDB): domain Bacteria; phylum Pseudomonadota; class Alphaproteobacteria; order Caulobacterales; family Caulobacteraceae; genus Acaudatibacter. The sequence goes on from JBDTIW010000010.1 coordinate 490, forward strand.
GTCGGCCACCTGCAGGCGGGCTTCGCCCAGGGCCCGGACAGCCGAGACGGTGACCGCCCCGCCGGCCGGCGTGTGGCGCAGGGCGTTCTCCATCAGATGATCGAGGACTTGCGCGAGGCGGAGGGCGTCGCCGCGGATCAGGCCGGTTTCGCCGCCGCCGGTGATCGCGATCTCCACCTCGGCGGCCCGCGCCTCGCCGGCCCACCGCTCGGCCGCCGCCGCCAGCAAGGCGTCCACATCCAGATCGCCGATCTCCAGGACCAGTTCTCCCGCGTCGATGTCGGCCATGGTGAGAACATTGTCGATGGAGCGCGCCAGGTGGCGCGCCGCGGTCCGCACCGCCGCCACATAGCCGCGCGCCGGTTCGCCCAGGCCCTCGCCGCCGCGCTCCAGCAACTCCGAATAGCCGACGATGGTGGTGAGCGGGGTGCGCAGTTCGTGGGAGACGGCGCCGACGAACTCCCGCTTCAGCCGCTCGGCCGCGTCCAGGGCCGCTTCTCGGTCGGAGAGGGCGCCTTCCAGGCGACGGGTGTCGGTGACATCGGCGAAGGAGACCAAGGTCGCGCCGTCGGGGAGCGGCCTTGACTGAAAGGCGACGATGCGCCGCTCGGCGGTGGTGACTTCACCCACCATCGGCGCGCGAGCCCGGGGGTCGGGATCGGTGACCCGGCCCTTGAGGTCGCGCCAGAACTGCCGGTCGTGCAGGCGCGGCACGCAGAGATCGGCCACGCCGTCGAAGTCGGGGCTTTGCCCCAACATCTCTGGACTTAGGCCCCAGAACCGCTCGAAGGCCTCGTTGTGCAGGGTCAGCCGGGCGTCCGACCCGAACACGGCCACCGCGTCGGTGAGCTTGTCCAGGGTGGCGCGCTGCACCTGGATCAGGTGGTTGAACTGCGTCTTCAGGCGAAGCTCGGGGGTGATGTCGGAATAGAGCATCGTCAGGCCGCCAGCCGGATGAGGCTGGCTGAGGACCCGCAGGGTGCGCTCGCCGGGCAGGCGCCAGATGGCTTGCGGCGAGGGGGCGGGATCGGCGTGGCGGGCCAGTTCCTCGGCCTTGAATTTCGCGTAGTCGATCGTCTCGGGCAGGCGCCGGCGCTGGCGAAGACGATCCAGCACCTCGCCGTGGCTGGGGCCATCGGCCAGCCAGGCCGGCTCCAACTCCCACAGGGCGGCGAAGGCGGGATTGTGGAACGCAAGGCGCAGGTCGGGACCGAACACGGCCACCGCGTCGCCGATCTGGCCGAGCAGCAGATCGTGGGCGACGGTGTGCCGCGCCAGGGTCTCGCCCGCGCTATCCATCGCCGTGACGTCTTGCGTCCACACCGCCGCCCCGCCGCCTTCCAGCGGCTGGGCCCGGATGCGCAGCGCCCGCCGTCCGCGGGGCAGGGAGACCCAGCGCAGAGCCTCTTGCCGCGCGCCTTGGCTGGCGGCGGCGCGGGCCAGGGCGTCGGCCTCGCGATCCAGGCTCGCGCCTTTATCCAGGGCCTCATCCAGACTCGGCGACGCCACGGCCTCCAGCCAGGCGCGGTTCGCCCACGCCGGCGTCCCGTCCGGGCCGGCGATCCACGCCGGGTCCTCGCGGGCGTCGATGAAGGCGGCCAGACGGGCGGCGGTGGGCAGGCCCGCCGGCTCCGAAGCCAGGAGGCCCAGCCGCAGCCAGGCCAACGCCCCGGCCGATCGCCCCTCCACCGATACGCCACCGTGTGGGCCGGAGACCTCGAAAGCGCAGGCCTCGCCCCTGGCGAAGAGGGCGTCCAGTTGCAGGGCGTGGTCCGGGCCCCGCGCGGCCAAGGCCGCGATTACCGCGCCCGGCTCGGCATCGATGCCGCCGAGGGCATGTGCGCACGCGGCTAGCGCCTCGCTCCCGCCGACAAGGCCGGGGCGTCCGTCGTCGATCAGGATGAGGGCGTTGTCGAACGCCTCGGCGGCGGCGTTGGCGGCGTTGGCGCGCCGGTCGGCCGCGCTCAGGCGGGCCGCCGCGACCCGTCGCCCGATGGCCACCGCCAGCGTTCCGCCGACCGCCGCGCCGGCGAAGCCCATGGAAACGGCGAGCAGGATGTCGTGCGGACTCATGCGCCCTTGGCCCGAATCAGATCGAACAGAAGGGTAGCAGACAGGCCCCGACCCGACGCCTCCCGACCGTGGCATCCAGCTTGGGGATCGGGCCTGCCAAATCGAGCCCAGGCGCTATAAGGACGCCATGACCGATTGGACCCATGCCGCAGCCCCCTCCCTCGACGATTTCGCGACCCTCGCCGAGGCGGCCTTCGCCGCCCTGCCGGCGGCCATCCGTGCGGCGGCCGGCGAGGTGGTGTTCCGGATCGACGATTTCGCGGACGAGGCGGTGCTCGCCGATCTGGGCATCGAGGACGTCTTCGAGCTGAGCGGCCTCTATCAGGGCGTCGACCGCATCCATCGCTCCGTGCTCGATCCCGTTCCCCACGAATCGCGGGTGTTTCTCTATCGCCGCCCGATCCTGGACGAGTGGGCGGAGTTGGGCGATGTGACCCTTGGCGAACTGGTCACTCACGTCCTCATCCATGAAATCGGCCACCACATGGGCCTCTCCGACGCCGATATCCACGCCATCGAAGCGCGCGGCGCCTAAAGGGTCTTCTCCAACGGCGGCAAATCATGCCACGCTGACGCCCAGCGAAAACCGGATGGGGAGTCACGCATCCATGGAACCCTTGGAACACTACAAGCTCGTCGCGCTGGTCACGCTCCTGGCGCTCCTGCTTTATCTCGTCATGGGCTTTCGGGTCGGCCGCGGGCGCACCCGGCATGGCGTCGAGGCGCCGGCGGTTGCCGGCCACCCGGACTTCGAACGGCTCTACCGCGTCCAGGCCAACACCCTCGAATGGCTGCCGGCGTTCCTGGTCTCGCTGTGGCTGTTCGCCTTCTACTGGAACGAAAAGGCCGCCGCCGCGATCGGCGTCGTGTGGATCGTCGGCCGCCTCCTCTACATGGTCAGCTATTCGAGACTGGCCAGTTCGCGCGGCCCAGGCTTCCTCATCCAGGCCCTCGCCGTCGCCGTCCTCCTGTTCGGCGCCCTGGGCCGGATCGTCTATCTGATGGCGATCCATGGGTAAGGGTGGGCCGCGCGGTGTCAGCAGTCCAGACGTCCAGCTGCTAACAATCTGAATTTACCGAAGATTTTGCATTGCGCGTCCACTGATTCGCCCCTTAAGTAATCTCTTGGCGAAGGCCTAGGCCTTTTTGGGGGAACGCGATGATCGACACCGATTTCGGCCGCCAATGGCGCGGTGAGCGGCTCACCACCGCCGAGGTGCTCTACTATCTGCCCGATCATTCGGCCCTGTTGCAGCGGTTTCTATGGCAGACCCTGGACCGCTCGCCCGACTATCCTCGCGTGCATCGGTTTCTCGACTTCTGGCGGCTGGAGATCGACGCGGTTATCCATTCGGTGACCCTTTCGGTCGCTGGCTTGGTGACCCCGGCGCGGCTCGACATTGCGCAGGCGGCCGGGACCCTGCATTAGCGGCTTTACGAAGGGCCGTCCGACGTGAGACGTTCGCGGTTCGACGAGGGATGCTTCCGCGCCGGCGAGGCGCGGCGAAAAGGTGCTGGAGCGACCATGAAGATCAAAACCGCCGCTGTCATCGCGGCCCTGGCCCTGGTCGGCGGCCTGGCTGCCTGCGAGACGGCCACCCCTTATCAGCCGCTGGAAAAGGGCACCGCCGCGTCCGGCGGCTTCACCGACCAGCGCCTGGACGGCGATCATTTCCGGGTCACCTTTCAGGGCAACAGCCTGACCTCGCGCGAGACGGTCGAAACCTATCTGCTATACCGCGCCGCCGAACTGACGGTCGCCCAAGGCTTCGACTGGTTCGAAACCGCCGACCGCCATACCGAGCGCGACAGCCGAACCTACATCGATCCCGATCCCTTCTACGGCCCCGGCTACGCCTTCGGCTACTGGCGGCCCTACTGGAGCTACTGGGGTCCCGGATACGGCTGGGGCGGCTTTGGACCCTTCGGGGCCGGCCCCTTCTGGGGCGGCGGCGCGACGGTCCAGACGGTGCGCAAGTTCCGGGCCGCCGCCGAGATCGTCATGGGCCACGGACCAAAGCCGGCCGCCGACGCCCGCGCCTTCGACGCCCGCGCCGTGATCGCCAACCTCGGCCCCAAGATCCAGCGCCCGCCGCCGCCCAAGGCGTAGCGGACGCCTCGGCGTCCTACCTCGGGGCCATTCTGATCGCGCCGTCCAGGCGCACGTCCTCGCCGTTGAAATAGCCGTTGGTGACCATGGCGAGGGCCAACTTCGCGTATTCCTCTGGATGGCCGAGGCGCTTTGGGAAGGGGACCGAGGCGGCCAGGGCGTCCTTCACCTGCGGCGGGGCGGCGTTCATCAGGGGGGTGTCGAAGATGCCCGGCAGGATGGTGTTGACCCTTATGCCCTCGCTCATCAGGTCGCGGGCGATGGGCAGCGTCATGCCGACCACCCCGCCCTTGGAGGCCGAATAGGCCGCCTGGCCCATCTGGCCGTCCTCGGCCGCCACCGAGGCGGTGTTGACGATAGCCCCGCGCTCGCCGTCCTCAAGTGGTTCAAGCGTGAGCATCCCGGCCGCGCTCTTGGCGATACAGCGGAAGGTGCCGACGAGGTTGATCTGGATGATCCAGTTGAAGGCCTCGAGCGGGAAATGCTTGATCTCGCCGGTCTTGCGGTCGCGACCGGCCGTCTTGGCGGCGTTGCCGGTGCCGGCGCAGTTGATCAGCACCCGCTCCTGACCGTGGGCGGCGCGCGCCTTGGCGAAGGCGGCGTCCACGTCGGCGTCGGAAGTGACATTGCACTGGCAGAACACCCCGCCCACTTCGCGCGCCACCGCCTCGCCCTTGGCGTCGTTCATGTCGAAGATGGCCACCTTGACCCCGTGGGCGGCCAGTGCGCGGACGGTGGCCTCTCCCAGGCCAGAGGCGCCGCCGGTGACCACCGCGGCGATGGAGGAGTCGAGCTTCATGGACGTGGGGCCTTTTCTGATGGCGTTGACAGCGATCTAACCCACCGATCGTCTCGCCGAAAGCGTCACCTTGCGTCAAGGCGATGCGCCACCGTCCCGTGTGTTCGCGACCGGGCAATGGAACGCTTCGGGGGGGTGGAAGCGTTTAGAAGGGCTTTAAGGCAAAAGGCCCATTCATTGCTGGACGTGAAAAACCCGCCGGTTCGGCGTAGGGCGCCGCTGGCGGCGGCCATCGGCGGTGCGGCCCTCCTGGCCCTGATGGTGCTGATCCTGCTCTTCCAGTGGAACTGGCTGCGCGGGCCCCTGGCCTCGGTGATATCGGGCCAGATTCACCGGCCGGTGCGCATCGAGGGGAACCTCAAGGTGCATCCCTGGTCCGGCTCGCCGTGGGCCAGCTTCGAGGGCCTCACGATCGGCAATCCGGCCTGGGCGGGGGGCGGCGCCATGATCGACCTGCCCAAGTTGACCGTCGCCTGGCGGTGGGCGTCGTTGCTGGGCGGCAAGCTCGCGCTGCCCCTAGTGCGCCTCGACAATCCCCGAGCGCGGCTGATCGCCGATGCGGGCGGGCGGCAAAACTGGAACTTCAGTAATGCCAGGAGCCCGCCGCGCCCACGCTGGCCGGCCATCGGACGTCTGGTGATCGCCGGCGGCGCGCTCAGCTATACGGACGCCAAGCTGCGGGCGAATTTCTCCGGGACCCTCACCGCCGACGAAACGCCGGCCGCCGGCGTTTCCACCCTCGCCGGCGACTTGGTGGTGGGCGGCGCGCCGTGGGCCGGCGCCCAGCCCCTGGCCCGGGCCCCCAAGCTGGTGGTGCGGATGGGGCTGCTGGAGGCCATGGCCGGCAGGCTGACGCTGCCGCTGGTCGAGGCCGACCGGCCGACGGTCCGCCTGGTGCGCGACGCCTCGGGACGGGCCAACTGGCAGAGCGATCCGAAGGAAAATCCCAAGCCGCTGAAGCTGCCGCCGATCAATCATCTGATCGTTTCGGACGGCGCCCTGCGCTACGACGACGCCAAGGCCAGGATCAGCTTCGCCGGCACGGTTTCCACCAGCGAGACCGTCAAGACCAACGGGCAGGGGAGCTTCCTGCTGCAAGGCAAGGGGACCTTGAACGCCGCGCCGTTCACCGCTCGGGTGACCGGCGGCCCGCTGATCGACGTGGACGCCCGCCGGCCCTACCCCTTCGATGCGCGCATCGAAGCGGGGGCGACCAGGCTAGCGGCGAGCGGGATCATCGCCCACCCCTTCGACTTCGGCCGGGTGTCGGGAGGCGTACGAGTGAGCGGTCCAGATTTCTCCGATCTCTATCATCTCACCGGCGTCGCTCTGCCCAGCACGCCGCCCTACGACCTTGCCGCCGGCTTCGCGCGGGTCGGCCGGACCTACGCCTTTCGCCGCATCGCCGGGCGGATAGGGGACAGCGACCTGGCCGGATCGCTCAGCGTGGACGATACCCGGGGCCGCCCCCTCGTCACCGCCGACCTCGCCTCGCGCCGCCTGAAGCTGGCCGACCTGGCGGCGGTGATCGGCGGGGTTCCCAAGCACACCGCGGGCCACACCCTCTCGCCGGCCCAGAAGATCATGGCCGCCAAGCTCAGGGCCGAACACCGCTTCCTGCCAGACGCCCGCCTGGACGTGAGCCGCATCCGGACCACCGACGCCAGGCTGACCTACCGCGCCGCCAGCGTGGACGCCGGCAAGCTGCCGATCCGCGCCCTGTCACTGAAGCTCAGCCTCGACCACGGCCTACTCATCGTCGACCCACTTACCATGGGCCTGCTGCAGGGGGATCTGGCCGGACAGATCAGCCTGGACGCGCGCGGCGCGGTTCCCAGGGAGGCGATGGACGTCAAGCTTACCAACGCGCGGTTGGAAAACCTGATCGCCGCCGGCAACGCCAACCCGCCCCTGGAGGGCGGCCTTTACGGGCGCGCCAAGCTCAACGGCAGCGGCGATTCGGTGCGGGCGGCGGCCGGCGACGCCAATGGGACGGTGAGCCTGGTCATTCCCGGGGGCGAGATCCGCCAGTCCCTGGCCGAGCTTCTCGGCATCGACGCGACCAAGGGGCTCTTCCTGCTGTTGGCCAAAAGCCAGGGCGAGACGCCGATCCGCTGCGCCGTGGCCGATTTCCGCGCCCAGAACGGTGTGCTGACCGCCGACCGCGTGGTGCTGGACACTGGGGTGGTGCTCTCCATCGGCCATGGCGACATCGATCTTCGCAACGAGACGATCAACCTCAAGCTGGACGGCAAGCCCAAGAAGTTCCGCCTGGTGCGCATCGCCGCCCCGATCACCATCAAGGGCCCGCTGATCGCGCCCAAGTTCGGAGTGGAGATCGGCAAGGCGGCCGGCCAGGTGATGATCAGTGGCGTGCTGGCCGCGTTCGTCTCGCCCCTCGCCCTCATCCTGCCCTTCGTCAACCCGGGCCTCGCCAAGAACGCCGACTGCGCGGCGCTGGAGAGGGAGTCGGAATCGCCGGTGGCGAGGCGGTGAAGTCTATGTCCGAACCCGATTCAGCCGATCCTTTCCGGTCCTGGCCCATTCGACAAAGTCTTTGTTGTTCGGCGAGGGGCTGAGGGCGTGCTCCAGGTCGCGGCGCAATTCGAGGATTTCGGCGATCGAGTGGGGGCGGTTGGCGGCGACCACAAGCGCCGAGGCCAACACCGAAACATGCAGGCTCTTTAAGCTCGCCAGCAGCCTGGGCGTCAATTCCGACAGCGCCTCTCCATGATCGTTCGGCATGGGTTTCATCGTTCCCTGGCGGTTCCGTCGTTGGCCGAGCGCCGGCGCACGCGTTAGCGACAACTACAGGCGCCGCGTCACAGTCTTGTGACGGGACCCGTGCCTCGCTGGGCGCGCGGGAACAGCGCCGCGCCGATTTTCGCCATTCATCCTTAGTTCATTTCGAGATGACTAAGTTCGCGGCGGGGAGCGCATTGGCGCCGCGGCGGCAGCTCGAAGCGAGCTCGCCCGCGCACGCTCACCAACCCAAGAGGATTTAATCTTAGGTGATGGCCAAGCAAGATCGAATGGGCGCGTTGCGCGCCGCCCTGGCGACGATCTTTGGCGCGGCGGCGGTTTTGTTCGGGGGGGTCGCCCTTGCCGGCGCCCTGACGCCGCCAACGATCCCGACCGGCGGCGCCTATCTGGGGGCCTGGGTCAATCCGCTCGGCCTGATCAGCTACGACGGGGCCAACGAAATCCCTCAACTCGCCCTGTTCAACCGCCAGATCGGCAAGCCGGTGGCCGTCCTGCACGTCTACACCCTGTTCGGCGATCCGTTTCCCTCCGACACCTTGGCCGCCGTGGCTGCGAATGGCTCCATTCCGCTGGTCGATTGGTCATGCGCCAACGTCACCGACATCAACACGGGGCGGGAGGACGCCACGATCACCGCCGAGGCCCAGGGCTTCAAGGCCTTCGGCAAGCCGGCCTTCCTGCGATGGTTCTGGGAGATGAACCTCAACACCGTCGCCCACTCGAACTGCGGCGCCTATAACAACGGGCCGACCTTCAGGGCCGCCTGGCAAAGACTCTGGCGTATTTTCCACCAGGTCGGCGCGACCAACGTCGCCCTTGTCTGGTGCCCGAGCGCGCACGGCGACGCCACGTCCTACTACCCAGGCAACATCTACGTCGATTGGTTGGGAGCCGACAACTACGACCGGGCCAACGAGGGCGTCCTGTCTCTTCACGACTCGTTCGCTCATTTCTACGCGCAATGGGCGCCTCACGGAAAACCGATCATGATCGGCGAGACCGCCGCCACGACGGTCGATCAGTACCTCTATATTCCGAGTATCGGGCAGCAGTTGCCGTCGACATTCCCCCAGATCAAGGCTGTCATGTACTTCGACGCGCCGGGCAATTCCGCCAACTGGTCCTTGCAAGGGGCCGGAATAACCACCTTCCGCGCCCTCGCCAACACGCCCTATTTCTCGTTTCGATGAGGAAAGCCCGGGCGCGCCGCCCGCTTCAGCGGCGCCGTCTCGACCATAGGAAGGTCGGGCCGCCGGCCAGTCCGAAGTAGAAGCCAACATCGTAGGCCACGCTGGCGTCGCCGACATCGTACAGGCGCCAAGGCCAGGGCAGAACACTGGGGGCAAAACGCCGGATCACTTCGACCAGCAGGGTCACGGGGGCGATGAGCCCATGCCAAAAGCCCAGCAGGATTTGGGACAGGACCCCACCCTGTGCGGCGTGATGAGCTTCGGGGGAGCCGGCGGCGCAGGCGGCCAGGATGCAGGCCATCCCTATCGCACCGACAATGACGAGGCCTATCTTCATCCGCGCCCGCCGCCTCGCTATCCCGTCACCCGCTGAAGGGCGACGAGGGTGTCCAGAACAGCCCGCATGCGGGCGATCTGCTTGGCCGCCGCCGGCGAGGCGAGGCGGCCCTGGGCGATCTGATGGGGATAGGACTTCTCGCGCATCGAAACCTCGCGCCTGACGCAGTCGATCTGCGCGGTCAGCGAGACGTCCTCGTCAAGTGAGGCCACTGGCGCGGACTGGGGCGAGCGCGCCGGTTCTCGAGCTTCTCTTTCGTGCCGGGCGGGGTGAAGGCCGCTCAACACCTCGGTCGTCGGCCGATTCCAGTCGTAGAGGCGCGTCCCGCGCGCTTGCGGACGGAGACCGAATTTTCCGTTGGCGTGCCGTGGGCCCATGAATCCTCGCTGGGCCGTTCGCCGTTCGCGCGGATGGCGTCGATTCGAGCCCGCAAAAACAACGTGCGGCGTTCGTGACGGTTCCGTGACTCCGCCAAGCCGTCGCCGGCGATTCATTGGGGCGCGGTAGACCGCCGCCGGCATGGCGAAACGAGCGCTCGCGGAGGAACCCAAGCAGGGCCATGGCCGTTCCTGAACGAGCTATCCCGTTTCACATAGGATTCCAGCCATGCTCGTTTTGGTTAGATCTTTCGTCGCCGCCGCCATCATCCTCTCGCTGGGCGCGTGCGCGACCGGCCGAGAATGCCCGCCCGGCTCGCACGAAGGCCCCTTTGGGCATCGTTGCGTGGACAATCGAGGGTAGGCGGCGGAGGCTTTAGTCCCGGCTGGCGATGAGGGCGCCCAGAAGGACGCCGACCAGCAGGCCGGCCGCCACGCCTATGCCGAGCGATGCGTAAGGATTGTCGGCGATCAGGCTATCGACCTCGCTGGCGACGCCGCGGGCGCGTTCCGCCGATCGGCCGTATAGATGTTGCACGGCGACGACCGCTTCATCGACCTTGTCCTTGACCTGTTCGCCGGCGCTGGCGGTCGCTTGGCTGGCGAGACCCTGAACATCGGGAAAGTTCGGTTTGACGATGCCGCTGGACGGTTTGCGGGCCATGGGGTCTTCTCCTTGCTTGGCGTTGCCGGATCAACGCGACGGTTCGGGCGGCGTTCCGCCGGGGCCGGTCGCGGCTCGACGCACCGGGGAACAGGCGCGCCAGCACCGGGTTAGATACTGGTTGAGCGCCTGCCAAGCCAGGAAGTGAGAATTGGCGATATGACACTCTTGCTTGCCGTCGCGATCGGTCTGGTCGTTTTCGGCGTCGTCCTGCAGGACGCATTCGAGGTCATGCTCCTGCCAAGACGCGTGAAGCGCCGCTGGCGTCTGACTCGCTACTTCTTCCGCTGGACGTGGCTTTTGTGGGCGGCGCTGGCCCGCGTGGTCCCCGCCGGCGGTCGCCGGGAACGGTTCCTCGGCATCTACGGCTCATTGGCGATGACGTTCCTCTTTGCCCTGTGGGCCGCGGCGCTCATCCTGGCGTTCGGCCTGCTGCAGTGGGCGGCCCAGCAATGGGGCGGCGTCAGGCCGGCGTCGGACCTCGGCGGGCAGATCTACTTGAGCGGCGTGACCTTCTTCACCCTGGGCTATGGCGATGTGGTTCCCCACACGCCACCCGCCCGCGTGCTGGCCGTCGTGGAGGCCGGCGTTGGGTTCGGCCTGATCGCCGTAGTGATCGGCTATCTGCCGGTGCTCTATCAACTGTTTTCCAGGCGCGAGGCGCATGTGCTCCAGCTCGACGCCCGCGCCGGCTCGCCGCCAACGGCCACCACCCTGCTGCGCCGTCACGCGGAAAGTGGCGGCCTCGACAAGATCGACGAGGTGCTTCGCGCCTGGGAAATCTGGGGCGCGGAACTTCTGGAGAGCCATCTCTCCTATCCCATGCTGGCCTACTACCGCTCGCAGCATCACGACCAGTCGTGGCTGGCCGCGCTGGCGGCGATAATGGACACCTGCGTGCTCATCCTGATCGGCGTCGAAGACCTCAAACAGCTTCAGGCCCGCATGACCTTCGCCATGGCCCGTCAGGTCGTCCTGGAGATGGCCAGGTCCCTGGAAGTCTCGGCCCCGCCTGTGGTCGAACGCGATCGGCTGCCGGCCGAGGATTTCGAGCGGATGCTGGAGACCTTCCAAGAGGCCGGCTTGACCTGGAACGGCGGCGAGGCGGCCCAGGAAACCCTCGCGGGGGTGCGCGGGACCTATGAGCCGGTGATGGAGGGGCTGGCTAAATACCTGCTCATTCCGCTGCCGCCGTGGGTGGCGGACCACGACTCCATCGATCATTGGGAGCGTGGGGCGAGGGGCATAATCGCCAGCCGCCTGATCGGCGGACTGGCCGACGGTTCAATTTCGGAGGCCTCGACGCGAGGCGACGCCGGCCGCGGCGGCTGGATCGGCCGGGTGCGCCAGCGGCCCAAGTCGCGGTAGATCGGTTGCCCCGCCCCGCGCCCGTTATTGCGCCTCGTCGCCGAGCAGCAGCGCATCGGCCTTGGCCTGCAGGGTCGCGCCCTGGCGGTGGACGTAGATCACCGCGGCGAGCGCCACGGCGACCGCCGCCGCCAGGGCCGCGAAACCGATCGGCCGGCCCACCGAGGCGAAGAAGGCGCGAAACAGATAGCCCCCCATGGCCATGGTCGTCACCCAGGCTGCGGCGCCCAGGGCGTTGAACAGCAGGAAACGGCCCCAAGGCATGCGATTCACCCCCGCCAGCAGGCCGCCGAAGGGTCCGAGCACGGCGATGAAGCGGATGAAGAAGACAATCTTGCCACCGTGAGTCAGGAACAGGTATCGCCCCAGTCTCAGGCGAGCCGGACCCAGTCCCACCGCGCCGCCGAAACGCCCTAGGCCGGCGGCGCCCAGCGCGTGGGCGATCCCATAGCCGATGGCTCCGCCCACGGCGGCCATGAGGGCGCCCCCAACCGTCAGAATGACGATGCTCAGGCGCCCGGTCTTGGCCGCGTAGATCGCCGCCGCCACCAACAGTTCGCCGGCCGGCAGCGGCACGCCGGCGCTCGCCAGCAGAAGGGCGGCGAAGACGACGTCGTAACCATAGTGGGCGACGAGGGTGGATAGATGGGCGACGATCATTGGGCCTTGCGCGGTGTGTCAGATGGACACAACCCAGCGGCGCGCCTTTGACAACCCCATGCGTGAAGCCCATCTGAAATTCGGGACGATTGTGGTGAGGATACCATGTTCAGGGCTTCATCGGCGTTGACCGGCGCGATGGCGGTCGCGCTGGCGCTGGCGGGCGGTTCCGCCTTGGCGGCCTCCGGGCCGGCAACTCATAACTGTTTCTTCATCACCGAATGGCAGGGCTGGAGTTCACCCAGTCCGACGGTCGTCTATCTTAGGGTGAATAGCGGCGTCTATCGGGTGGACCTGAGCGTCGGTTCCGACCGGCTCCGCTCTCCGGGCATGCACCTAGTCTCGAAACTGAACGACAATTCGAGCATCTGCAACCCGCTTGATCTCGATCTGGCGGTTGCCGACGAAATGGGAATTCAGGAACCGCTGATCGCCAAGGCGATCACCAAGCTGACACCCGACGAAATCGCCGCCATTCCGCATAAATTCAGGCCGTAGCGACCTTTACAACGCCTTGACGATGCCCTCGACCATCTTCTTGGCGTCACCGAACAGCATCATGGTGTTGTCGCGGAAGAAGAGGTCGTTCTCCACCCCCGCGTAGCCCGAACCCATGCCGCGCTTGACGAAGAGCACCGTGCGGGCCCTTTCCACGTCCAGGATCGGCATGCCGAAGATCGGGCTCTGGGGATCGGACTTGGCGGCCGGATTGGTGACGTCGTTGGCGCCGATGACGAAGGCGACGTCGGCGTTGGCGAATTCGGCGTTGATGTCGTCCAGTTCGAAGACCTCGTCATAGGGCACATTGGCTTCGGCCAGGAGGACGTTCATGTGCCCGGGCATGCGGCCGGCCACCGGATGGATGGCGTATTTGACCTCGACGCCCTCGGCTTTTAGCCGGTCGGCCATTTCGCGCAGGGCGTGCTGGGCCTGGGCCACCGCCATGCCGTAGCCGGGCACGATGATCACCTTCGACGCGTTCTTCATGATGAAGGCGGCGTCCTCGGCCGATCCTTGTTTGACCGGGCGCGTCTCCCCCGCCCCCGCCGCCGCCACGCTCTCGCCGCCGAAGCCGCCCAGGATCACCGAGACGAACGAGCGGTTCATGCCCTTGCACATGATGTAGGAAAGGATCGCCCCGGACGACCCCACCAGGGCGCCGGTTATGATCAGGGTGACATTGGCCAGGGTGAAGCCGAGCGCCGCCGCCGCCCATCCCGAGTAGCTGTTGAGCATGGAGATCACCACCGGCATGTCGGCCCCGCCGATGGGGATGATCAGGGTGACGCCGGCGATCAGGGCCAGGGCGAACAGGGCCCAGAAGGCCCACAGGGCGTGGCCGCCGCTCATCACCAGGGCCACGATAAGGGCGACGATGGCGGCGGCGATGGCAATGTTCAGAAGGTGCCGGGCCGGCAGCTTGATCGGCGCCCCGGACATGTTGCCGTTGAGCTTGGCGAAGGCGATCAGCGAGCCGGTGAAGGTGACCGCTCCGATGGCCAGGCCGATGGAAAGCTCGATCAGGCTCTCCAGCTTCACCCCCGAACCGGCCTCGATGCCATAGGCGGCCGGGGTGTAGATCGCGGCCGTCGCCACCAGGCAGGCGGCCAGGCCGACCAGGGAATGGAAGGCGGCCACCAACTGGGGCATGGAGGTCATGGCGACGCGCCGGGCGATCAGCGCGCCGATGCTCCCGCCGACCAGCACCCCCGCCCCGATCAGGCCCACGGTGACGGTGTCCAAGTCGCCGGCCTTCCACACCGTGGCCAGGGTCACGGCCACGGCGATGGCCATGCCCGCCATGCCCATCTGGTTGCCGCGCCGGCTGGTTACCGGGCTTGAAAGGCCCCGCAGCGCCAGGATGAACAGCACCCCGCACAGCAGGTAGGCGAGGGAGGCTAGGTTGGCGTTCATGGCCGGGCGCCCCTCACCTGGCCTTGTCCTTCTTGCGGTACATGCCGAGCATGCGCTGGGTGACCAGGAAACCGCCGAAGATGTTCACCGCCACCAAGCCGGCGGCGGCGCCGCCGGCGCCCTTGGAGATCCACACCGTATGGCCGGCCGGCCCGGCGCCCGTCCCATGCGCGGCTGCCGCCAGCAGGGCGCCGACGATGATCACCGAGGAGATGGCGTTGGTCACCGCCATCAACGGCGTGTGCAGGGCCGGGGTCACGCTCCACACCACATAGTAGCCGACGAAGATGGCCAGGACGAAGATGGCCAGGCGAAAGACAGTGGGATCGACGGCGTCCATTGGCGGGGTCCTTCTAGGCCGCCCGCAAGGCGGAGTGGGTGACGACGCCGCCGTGAGTGATGAGCGCGCTCTTGAGAATCTCGTCGTCCAGGTCGGGGGCCAGGTGGCCGTCCTTGTCGATCATCGGGGCGATGAAGGCGGTCAGGTTGCGGGCGTAGAGGGCCGAGGCGTCGGCGGCGATGCGTCCAGGCAGATTGGCGATGCCGACGATCTTCACCCCGCCGGTCTCCACCACCTCGTCGGGCCGCGCGCCCTCGACATTGCCGCCCTGCTCGACGGCGAGATCGACAATCACCGAGCCGCTCTTCATGGACGCCACCTGTTCGGCGCTGACCAGGCGGGGTGCGGGGCGGCCGGGGATCAGGGCGGTGGTGATGACGATGTCCTGCTTCTTGATGTGGTCGGAGATGAGGGCGGCCTGCTTGATCCTGTATTCGGCGCTCATTTCCTTGGCGTAGCCGGCGGCGGTCTCGGCGGCCTTGAACTCCTCGTCCTCCACGGCGATGAACTTGGCTCCGAGCGACTCGACCTGCTCCTTGGCGGCCGGGCGCACGTCGGTGGCGCTGACCACCGCGCCCAGGCGCCTTGCGGTGGCGATGGCCTGCAGGCCCGCTACCCCGGCGCCCATGACGAACACCTTGGCCGGCGCGATCGTCCCGGCCGCCGTCATCATCATCGGCAGGGCGCGCCCGTAGGCCTGGGCGGCCTCGATGACGGACCGGTAGCCGGCAAGATTGGCCTGGCTGGACAGGGCGTCCATCGCCTGGGCGCGGCTGATGCGCGGCACGAACTCCATGGCGAAGGCGGTCGCTCGCGCCGCCGCCAGAGTGTCCACCAGGGGTCGGTCCTGGTGGGGATTGAACAGGCCGACGACGACAGCGCCGGCCTTCAGGGTGGCGATCTCTTCGTCCGCCGGCGGGCCGACCTTGAGCAGGATATCGGCCCCATCGAGCGCTGCGGCGGCGTTCGGCGCGATCCTTGCCCCGGCCGCCAGATAGTCGGCGTCGGCGGCCGAGGCGGCGAGGCCCGCGCCGGTCTCCACCACCACGGTCAGCCCAAGGCCGATCAATTTCCTGGCCGCGTCCGGCGTGATCGCCACCCGCGTTTCGCCGGCCCGGCGCTCTTTGGTCACGGCGAGGACGGCCACCGCGCCCTCTAGATTTCCGGCGGGGTCTGTTTGCGGTTCAGGAACCAGATTCCCACCCCGAAGAGGATCGCCGCCGCGATGAGCGATGCTATAAAACCCGCCCCGCCACACAGCCACATGCTGAAAAACAGGATCAGCACCCCCAGGTGCAACGCCGCCCACTTGGTCAGGGCGTTGAACCGCAAATAGCTGGACACGTGCGCCGAAGCGTCCTGATCGCCATGATGGTAGTCGCTAGCGAGTTCGGCCATGGCCGGCGAATCTCCTTAAGAGAGCCCATTGCGTTGCAGAGGGGTGCTACACCAGCCCCGCCGGACGCTCAACCCGGCCACGCCGCCATAAGGGCGCGCAGGGCGGCGACCAGGGCCAGAGGCTGATCGACCATGATGTGATGCTCGCTGTCGGGAATGACGATGTGCGGGGCGTCGGCGGGAATCAGGTCGCCGCCCCGGCCGCCCATGTTGTGCCGCTTGATGATCTCCGATTTGTCGCCCCAGATGTGAGCCAGCGGCGCGGCGTCCTCCCGGCCGATCTCGCCCATCCCCGAGCGGTCTAGCTTGTTCCACAAAAGCGGGTCGAACCGCCAGGTCCACCCTTCGCCTGAGCCATCGGCCATGGGCGCGCGTTTGAGGGAACGGCGGGCGATATAGTCGGCGATGTAGAGGTTGCCCGGAACCTGCGGCGGCATGAAACGGAAGCGCGCCAGGGCTTCCTCAAGCGTCGCATAGACGCGATTGGAGGGACCGCGCTGCGAAAGCCCGCGCCACCGCCGGCCCTCTTCGCCCCTCGCGCGCGCTTCCTTTTCCCAGGCCGCCAGTTGTTCCTTGGTCGGCGGGCCGCCAAAGCCGGTATCGACCAGGATGCAGGCCCTCATCCGCGCCGGATGACGGCAGGCCGAATAGAAGACCTGCGAGCCGCCGAAGGAATGGCCGATGTAGACCGGCTGCGCCGACGCCTCGTAGAGCCCCGCCGCCTTGGCGCACGCGTGGATTTCGGTGGCGAAGGTCTCGAAACTGTAGGTCTCCCGCCAGTCCGAGGCGCCCATGCCGGAAAGCGACAAGGCCGCGACGCGATAGCCATCGGCGAAGAACGGCGCGATGAAGCTCCACCAGTCGGCGTGGGCGCTGTTGCCGTGCACGAAGATCAGGCCAGGCTTGCCGATCTCCCCCCAGGTCAGCAGTTCGATGTTCGCACCCAGAACCGGGACGAGGGCGCGTTCCGGCTTTCGCGCCAGGGCCGCCTTGAACCAGGCCGGACTCTCCGGCTCCGCGCCCCTGAACGGCGCCAAGGGCGAGGCGACCTGCGGCGGCAGGCTGGGCTCGAGCCTGACCGGTTCGTCGTCGTCCAGGCGTTCGTCGGCCATGTCGATCCTTGAATAATCCCCGCCGATCCGATCGGCGGCCCTCACCTAACAAGCGTTTGAAAAATGGCAAGGCGGGACACAGGCTTTAGAAATCCGCTGGGGCGGCTTTTTCATTCTGTCAGCCACGGCTCATAGGTGTTGGCGGTGAAGCGCGGATAAACCCTTGAGGTGGTGGAAAAATTGCCAAGAAGGTTTCTCAATTGAGGACGGGCAAGGTTCCCAAACGGCGCGCGGAGATTCACCAGTAAAATCAAGCTGCGACGACGGTGAGCTTTCTTGATCGCGGCGTATTGAGAAACCTATTGAGAAACCTGCTCTGGCGCCCTCGGCGTGTGGCTGTCGCTACCTGCCAGCGCCGCCCTCTGGATCGCCTTTCAGCGGTTCAAGTCCGCTCAGAACCGCGTCGGTGACGGGGATGGTCTTTGCGAAATCGACCAGGCTTTCAATGAAACGGTCATCTTCGAGCAGCTGAGGTGTGAGGTCCATGGCCGATTGCCCGGTCTGGCGCTCATAGGTTCCAACCTGTTCGTAGATGGCGTCGATGATCTTTGGCCAGGCCAAGGCGACGGATCGATAGAACACCGATCGGCCGCCCTTGGCCCCGCTGGCCAACGCGCTCAGATACCAAAACTCCGGCAGGCGCAAGGCGATCGTTCGGGCGGCCAGCAGGCGACCGGCCACGGTTTGGCCGCCGGCCGAAAGCAGCCGTTCTGCGCGCAACAGCGCCGACTCGGGAATCTGCTGTCTATGGCGCCAGTGCGACACCGTGCTTTGAGCCACGCCCAGGAACCGCGCGAGATTGTGGTCGGTCGTGACCCCCGCGCGCCGCTTCATCTCTGCGATCAGGGAGTTCGCGTCACCGGCCCAACCGGTGAGGGGTTTCTGCGATTGGACTTTTGACATATTCTGCATTATCAGAAACCGA
The DNA here is from genome assembly GCA_039936215.1 of Caulobacteraceae bacterium. Taxonomy (GTDB): domain Bacteria; phylum Pseudomonadota; class Alphaproteobacteria; order Caulobacterales; family Caulobacteraceae; genus Acaudatibacter. Next base: position 18,520 of record JBDTIW010000010.1, read on the forward strand.
ATTATGAAAAATGACTTCGATGACCGCTCCGGGATGTTAGCGGCGGCAACGGCCGGCGCCCAGCCGGAGCCCGTCTTGGCCCCGAGGGCTTGGCTCGGAACAGCGCAATTCGCCGCCTTGGCTGGGATTGCCGCGCAAGCGGCGAGGCGAGCGCTCCGCCGAAGTCTCCTGGGCCACGCTTGGCGGGGGCATCGTATAGACGTTCGGCAACGTTATGGCCGGGGTGGGAGATCTGGTCTGGTTTACGAGGTCGCGGTCGAAAGCCTGCCAGACAGCCTTCGCTGCGATGGCACCGGCAGTTCCGCTCATGAGATCGACGCAGGCGGGGCGATTGTCAGGCGGCGAACGGCGAGCAAGCAGAGTGCTGCAATTTCGGAGCGGTGGAGCGCGATCCGCGATGCAGAGGCCCACCCCGCCCGCTCGGCGGAACGCGCGTCTGCGATCGCAATCGCGGCCGCCGCGAGCGGTCGCAGCGAACGGACGCTCTATCGGTGGATCAAGCTGCATGAGGCTCATGGGTTGCAGGGGCTGGGTCGGGCACGGGCGGCCAACGCCGGCGTCCCGCGAGTGATGGTGTCCCGAGAC
>JBDTIW010000011.1:0-5130 GCA_039936215.1 Caulobacteraceae bacterium
GCCTCGCCGCCGCACGCCATAGTGTCAGAACATCCGATCCACTCAATGACCGCCCCCGATGCGCTCGCCGACATTCTCCGCCGGATCGACAAGGCGGCGCGGGCCGCCGGTCGCGAGACCGGCGGCATCGCCCTGACGGCCGTCTGTAAGCAACAGCCGTGGGAGGCCATCGCCCCGGTGCTGGCGGCGGGGCAGAGAGTGTTCGGCGAGAACCGGGTTCAGGAAGCCGCGGCCCGCTGGGCGGATCGCCGGGCCGGCGTGGAGCTTCGCCTGATCGGACCCCTGCAGACCAACAAGGCGCCCGAGGCCGTCGCCTTGTTCGACGCCATCGAGACCCTCGACCGGCCGAAATTGGCCGCGGCGCTGGCCGGCGAAATCCAGCGGCAGAGCCGCGCGCCACGCCTGCTGGTGCAGATCAACACCGGCGAGGAGGCGCAAAAGGCTGGTGTCGCGCCGCGCGAGGCGGACGCCTTTGTGGGTCTGTGCCGAAAGCAGTACGGCCTTGAGATCGACGGGCTTATGTGCATTCCGCCGGCCGACGAGGCAGCGGGCCCGCATTTCGCGCTCCTGGCCAACATCGCCCGGCGCAACGGCCTGGCAGAGCTTTCCATGGGCATGAGCGCCGACTTCGAGACGGCGGTCGCCTTTGGCGCCACCCGGGTGAGGGTCGGTTCGGCCCTGTTCGGGGCGCGGGCGGCGCACGTCTAGGGCGCCCGGTCTGGCGCGATCGCCAGGGCGTCGCCGGGTGAGGCGAGGGCGAGGAGGGCCTCCAGGTCGGGTCGGGCCAGGGCGACGCAGCCTTGCGTGGGCGCGAAGTCGGGCCGCGCCAGGTGCAGGAAGATCGCCGAGCCAGCCCCCGGAACCACCGGATCGTCGTTGTGGCCGAGTACGACGATCAGATCGTAGAGACCGTCCTCGCGCCATAGGCCCTCGACGCCCGCATCATGGGGCAGTTTGACGAGGCGATTGTAGTGAGGGTCCGCCGGCGCCTCGCACCAACCGTCGTCGAGATCGAGGGCGCGGCTCGCCAGGCCGGTCAGCGGCGCGCCGCCGCGGTCGGGGCGATAGAGGAGCTGGCGCAGCGGCCATGTGCCGGCCGGCGAAGCGCCGTCGCCCTCGCGCTTGTCGGCGGCGGCGATCACACCGGCCTTGCCCAGGGCGCAGCGCGCTCGTCGCCCGGCCAGGTCCAGGCGGCCATCGGCGTAGGCGGTGAAGATCATCTTGGGGCGCGCCTCCCGCGCGCCAAAGCCCCTTTGCGGCGGCGCGTCAACGGTGCATGTTCCCGGCCATGGCTCAACGCAAGACCATCCTGATCATCGACGACGACGCCGATCTGCGCGAGCTGCTCGCCGAACAGCTTCAGTTGCATGAGGAATTCGACGCACCCGCCGCGGCCACGGCCGGCGAAGGCGTTCGCCGGGCGCGGGAAATCCGCCCCGACCTCATCCTGCTGGACATCGATCTGCCCGACATGAACGGCCGCGAGGCGTGCCGGCTGCTGCGCAACAGCGGGGTGAACGCGCCGGTGATCATGCTCACCGCCGCCGCCAGCGAGTCCGACACCATTCTGGGATTGGATTCCGGGGCCAGCGACTATGTGACCAAGCCCTTCAAATTCAACGTCCTTCTGGCCCGCATCCGCGCCCAGCTGCGCAGCCACGAACAGTCGGAGGCCGCCGTCTTCCGCATCGGGCCCTATGAGTTCCGCCCCGCCGCCAAGATGCTCATCGACGACAAGGGCCGCAAGCTGCGTCTCACCGACAAGGAAGCCAGCATCCTCAAATACCTCTACCGGGCGGGGGCCAAAGCGGTGGCGCGCGAGGAACTGCTGGCCCAGGTGTGGGGCTACAACGCCAGCGTCACCACCCACACCCTGGAAACCCACATCTACCGCCTGCGCCAGAAGATCGAAGCCGATCCGAGCAACGCGCGCCTGCTGATCACCGAGGTGGGGGGATACCGGCTGGCGCCGTAAGGGCGCTTCCTCCGGCCCCTTTATGGGGAGGGAGAGATCGCGAAGCGATCAGGGTGGGGAGTGGCGGTGAAACGCGCGGGCACTGGGGATTCGGCGGCGTCCCCCACCCGTCTTCTCGCAAGAGTTCGAAGCCACCCTCCCCATTTGGGGAGGGAGGAAAAAGGGGGACCCTTCACACCATCAGATCCGCCGTCACCGGGGCGTGGTCGCTGGGGCGGTCCCAGGCGCGGACGTCGGGGTGGACGCGGGCGCCGTGGCGGGCGGCGGCTTCGCGCAGGGCGGGGGTGATCCAGATGTGGTCCAGGCGCAGGCCGCGGTTCGAGGCGCGGAAATCGGCGGCCCGGTAGCTCCACCAGGAGAACAGCTTCTCCGGTTCGGGAATCGTTTCGCGGGCGAGGTCGATGAAGCCGAGGCTGGCCTTCAGGGCGGCCATGGCGGCGATCTCCGGCGAGGTGTGGCTGACCACCTTGGACATGAATTTGTGGTTCCACACATCGTTCTCGCCGGGCGCGACGTTGAAATCGCCGGCGATGACCAACGGGGCCTTGGGATCGCGGCCGGCCATCAGGGCGGTCAGGCGCTCGTAGAAGTCGAGCTTGTGATCGAACTTGGGGTTTTCGGCCCGGTCGGGGACGTCGCCGCCGGCCGGGATGTAGAAGTTCTGGATCTCGATCCCCGCCACCATCGCGCCGACGCAGCGCGCGTGACCTTCGCGGCAGACCTCCAGCGTTGGGGCGTCTTCAAGGGGCAGGCGCGAGGCGATAGCGACGCCGTGCCAGCCTTTCTGGCCGGCGATCTTGAGGTGGGTGAGGCCGGCGGCGGCCAGGGCTTCGACAGGAAACTCGGCCTCGCGGCATTTGATTTCCTGCAGGCACACCACGTCCGGGGCCTGCTCGGCCACGAACCTCGCCACCTGCTGGGCGCGCAGGCGCACGGAGTTTATGTTCCAGGAGGCGATACGGAGGCGCACGGGCCTATGTAGCGCGGTTTTCGCCGTTTTGGCGGTTCTGTTTCCTTACGTCCCCAACCCGGACCTCAGCCGTGGGTCGTAAAGGTCAAAGAACTTGGCCTCGCGCGGCGGGGCGGGGGCGAAGCCGACCAGGCGGACGCGGACGGCGCGGCCCTGGGCGTCGGTGATCGTCCAGCCGGTCAGGGCGAGCGGCGCGTCGGAGAAGGAAAGGACGATCTGGCCCTCGGCCTTCTTGCGTCCGTCTTTGGCGGTGATGGCGAACCCGCCCGGATAGCGGGCGACTCCGCTTACCACCGCGCTCTTGTCGAGGCGGATGTCGCGGGCCAGGAACAGGGCCAGGGGGGTGAGGCCCAGGGGATAGCTCTGGATGGTCTTCAGCCGCCGGTTGACGACCGACACCTCATGGCCGTCCGAGGCGACGACCAGGCCCGAGGGCGGATCGTATTCGAACCGCGCCTTGCCCGGCCGCTGCAGCCAGAGGGTCCCCTGCGTGACAGCGCCCTTGGCGTCGGTCTGGACGAAACGGCCTTTGTCGGTGGTGAGAGCCTGGAGGTAGGCCACGGCCTTGGCGACCAGGGCGGCGTCGGGGGCGGGAAGCGGCGCCGGCGCGGCGGCCAGGATAAAAGGGGCCGCGCCTATGACGACCGCGACCGCCAGGATCGCGCGGCGGTCGGGTGGGGCCATGATGTCTCCAAAGAGCGTCGCTAGATCGGCGGCGGACCGGCCAGGATGTCGCGCTTGCCGGCATGGTTGGCGACGCCTACAACGCCCTCCTTTTCCATGCGTTCCATCAGCGATGCGGCGCGGTTGTAGCCGATCTGCAGACGCCGCTGGATGTAGCTGGTGGAGGCCTTGCGGTCGCGGGTGACCACGGCGACGGCCTGGTCGTAAAGCTCATTGCTGCCCTCGCCCTCACCGCCCAGCGCGTCGGCCTCGCCGTCCTCCTCGAGAATGGCGGTCACGTCGTCGAGATATTGCGGCTCGCCCTGGTCGCGCAGCCAGGCGGCCACCGTTTCCACCTCGCCGTCGGAAACGAAGGGGCCGTGCAAGCGGGTGATCCGTCCGCCGCCGGCCATGTAGAGCATGTCGCCCATGCCCAGAAGCTGCTCGGCCCCCTGCTCGCCCATGATGGTGCGCGAATCGATCTTGGAGGTGACCTGGAAGCCGATGCGGGTGGGGAAGTTGGCCTTGATGGTGCCGGTGATCACGTCCACGCTGGGCCGCTGGGTGGCCATGATCAGGTGGATGCCGGCGGCCCGGGCCATCTGGGCCAGGCGCTGCACCGCGCCCTCGATATCCTTGCAGGCCACCATCATCAAATCGGCCACCTCGTCGATGACCACGACCAGATAGGGCATGGGCTCGGGGCGCAGCTTTTCGGCCTCGTAGATCGGCCGGCCGCGCTCATCGAAGCCGGTCTGCACGGTGCGCACGAAGTGCTCGCCCTTGGCCAGGAGCTCGCGGGCCTTCTCGTTGTAGCTGGCCACGTTGCGCACCCCGATCTTGGACATCCGCCGATAGCGATCCTCCATTTCCCGCACCGTCCATTTGAGGGCCACGATGGCCTTCTTGGGGTCGGTGACCACGGGGGCCAGCAGATGGGGGATGCCGTCGTAGACGCTGAGCTCCAGCATCTTGGGATCGATCATGATGAACCGGCACTGGTCGGGCGACAGGCGATAGATGATGGAGAGGATCATGGCGTTGATCCCCACCGACTTGCCCGAACCGGTGGTGCCGGCGACCAGGAGGTGCGGCATCTTAGCCAGATCGACGATATAGGGCTCGCCGCCGATGGTCTCGCCGAGCGCCAGGGGGAGGGTCTGGCTGGCCTTCTCGTATTCGGCGCTGGAGAGGAGGTCGCGCAGATAGACCGTTTCGCGGCGCTGGTTGGGCAGTTCGATGCCGATGGCGTTGCGGCCGGGAACCACGCTCACCCGGCAGGCGGCGACGCTCATCGAGCGGGCGATGTCGTCGGAAAGAGCCACCACGCGGGCCGACTTCACCCCCGGGGCCGGAACCAGTTCATAGAGCGTCACCACCGGTCCCGGGCGGATCTGATCGATCTGGCCGCGCACGCCGAATTCGGCCAGAACCCCTTCTAGCAGCCGGGCGTTCTGGCGCAGGGCCTCCTCATCGAAGGCCGAGGCCCGCGGCCGCGGCTTGGCCAGCATGGACAGCTCCG
>JBDTIW010000012.1:0-2929 GCA_039936215.1 Caulobacteraceae bacterium
GGGCCGAGCGCCTGGCCCTGGGCCTCACCGACGCTCTGGACGCCCTGGCCCGCCCGCGCTGGCCGCTGGACGAGGCGGCGGCGCGGCTCAATCCTTCCCACGTCGCCGGACGCAAAGGCGCCAAGGCGTGACGCGCGCGCCCATCCGGAGCGTCGGGGTGATCGGCGGCGGGGCCTGGGGCACCGCCTTGGCCCAGGTCTGCGCCCGCGCCGGGCTTTGCGTCACCCTGTGGGCGCGCGAGGCGGATGTGGTGGCGGGCGTCAACACCGATCACGAGAACCCGCTCTTCCTGCCCGGCGTCGCCCTGGACATGGCGATTGGCGCCACCGCCGGCCTCGCCGATCTGGCCGGCGCCGATCTCATCCTCGCCGTCGCCCCGGCCCAGCATCTGCGCGCCGCCCTGACCGCCTTCGCCCCCCACGCGCGGGCCGGCGTCCCGGTCGTCCTGTGCGCCAAGGGCGTGGAGGCCGCCTCCCTGAAGCTGATGAGCGAGGTTCTCGCCGAGACCCTGCCCGCCGCCGCGCCCGCCGTGCTCTCCGGCCCCAGCTTCGCCGCCGAGGTGGCCCGGGGCCTGCCCACCGCCGTCACCCTGGCGGCCGGCGATCTTGATCTGGCCCGCGACATCGCCGAAGCGATCGCCACCCCCGCCTTCCGCCCCTACGTCTCCGACGACATGATCGGGGCCGAGGCCGGCGGGGCGGTGAAGAATGTGCTGGCCATCGCCTGCGGCATCGTCGAGGGCCGGGAACTCGGACGCAGCGCCCACGCCGCCCTGATCACCCGCGGCTTCGCCGAACTCACCCGCGTGGCCGTGGCCCTGGGCGGCGAGGCCGAGACGGTGGCCGGCCTGTGCGGCCTGGGCGATCTGGTCCTCACCTGTTCGAGCCCGCAATCGCGCAACATGAGCGTCGGCCTGGCCTTGGGGCGCGGCGAAACCTTGGAGGCCGCCCTGGCCGGCAAGCTCTCGGTGGCCGAGGGCGTGGCCTCGGCCCCCGCCGTCGCCGCCCTGGCCGCGCGCCTTGGCGTCGAAACGCCGATCTGCGAAGCGGTGCGGGCCATCCTGGCCGGCGAGAGCGCCGTCACCCCCGCCATCAACGCCCTCCTCGCCCGGCCTCTGAAGGCCGAGAGCTGAAAATCGAAGGAAACCCATGCCCCATTTTGCCCTGATCTGCGTCGACAGGCCCGATTCCCTCGCCCTGCGCATGGCCACCCGCGAGGCTCATTTCGCCCATGTCGCCGCCCATCCCGGTGTCATCCGCCTGGCCGGCCCCTTTCTCGACGAGGTCGGCGCCATGGCCGGCTCCCTCCTCCTCATCGAAGCCCCCGACCTCGCCGCCGCCCGCGCCTTCAGCGCCGCCGATCCCTATGTCCTGGCCGGCCTGTTCGAACGCGTGGAAATCCGCCCTTGGCGCGCGACGGTGGGGTCCCTTCCTCCCTCCCCTTCTGGGGAGCGTGGCGGCGAGCGAAGCGAGACGTCGGATGGGGAGCGGTGAAGCTTCCCACCTCTGGGGGATTGGCGTTCTCAAAAAATCCGGTTCCGGAACATTCGGGGCGGCTTCGGCGCTCCCCACCCTGACGCCTTCGGCGTCTGTCCATCCCCATTAGGGGAGGGAGGGCATTTTGCCTCAGTAGCTCACCCTGACATACGACCCCGGCGCGGGCTCGATCGCCGGCAGTTCGCCCGCGCCGACCTCGCGCGCCGGGACCTGCTTCGCCTTGGGTTCCACGAGCCAGGACTCCCATTCCGGCCACCAGGAGCCCGGCTTGTTCGCCGCCGCTTCGAGCCACGCGGCGGCAGACGCCGGCAACGCCTTTCCGATCCAATAGCCGTGCTTGTTCGCGGCCGGCGGATTGACCATGCCGGCGTTGTGGCCCGAACCGCCGAGCAGGAAGCGCGTCTTGCCGCCGAAATAGGCCAGGCCCGCGTAGCTCTTCTCCCAGGCCGCCACGTGGTCGTCCTTGAATGCCACCATGAAGACGGGGGTCTTGATCGCGCCAAGATCGATGGCGACGCCGTCGATGGTCAGGCCACCCTTCTCGCGCAGGCGGTTGCCGTGCAGCATCAGCCGGCCGTAGTCGCGCAGGACGGCGGCCGGAATCCTCGCCCCGTCGTCGAACCAGAACAGCAGATCCGAGGGCCTGGCCTCCTCGCCCATGAGATAGTGGGTGACCACCGCCGACCAGATGAGGTCGTTGGCCCTGACCGCGCTGAACAGCTTGGCCAGATCGTGGGCCTCCACATAGCCCTTGTCGTCGAGGTATTGATCGAAGGTCGCCAGTTCGTCCTCGCCGACGAACACCGCCCATTCGCCCATATCCTTGAAGTCCACCAGGGTGGCGATCAGGGTGGCGCTGGCGACGCGCGCGCCCTCGCCCTTGGCGGCCAGCCAGGCCATGGCGATGGCCGACAGCACCCCGCCCAGGCAATAGGAGACCAGATCGACCCCCCGCTCGCCGGTCGCCCTCTCCACCGCCTCGATCGCGGCCAGCACGCCGCCCCGCACATAGTCGGCCAGGTCCTTGGCCGCCTGATGCAGGGTGGGATTGACCCAGGAGATCACGAACACGGTGTGGCCCTGGTCGACCAGCCATTTGAGGTAGCTCGACTTCGGCGTGAGATCGAACAGATAGTATTTGTTGACCAGCGGCGGCACGAAGAGCAGCGGCTTGCGATGGACCGTCTCTGTCGCCGGGCTGTACTGGATGAGCTGCATCAACTCGTTCTGGAACACCACCGCGCCCGGCGTGGCGGCGATATTCACCCCCAGTTCGAACGTATCGGCGGTTCGCCGTTTCACCAGCCCCTTGCCGTGCGCCACGTCCTCAAGCAGGTTGCCAAGGCCGGTCAGCAGGTTGAGGCCGCCGGTCTCCACCGTCTTTTGCAGGACCTGGGGATTGGTCAGCGGATAGTTGGAGGGGGCCAGGGCGT
>JBDTIW010000013.1:0-5169 GCA_039936215.1 Caulobacteraceae bacterium
AACACCGGGTCGGGACCTTTGCTTGCCTGGGCTGCGGCCTGCCGCTGTTCAAATCGCAGTGGAAATTCAACTCCGGAACCGGCTGGCCGAGCTTTTACACCGCCATCGCCGGCGCGGTGACCCGCAAGCAGGATTTCGCCCTGGGTTTCGTGCGCACCGAATACCACTGCGCCCGCTGCCTCGGCCACCAGGGCCACATCTTCGACGACGGCCCCAAACCCACCGGCCTGCGCTACTGCAACGACGGCGTGGCGCTGAAGTTCGTGGCGGCGTGAGGCTTTAGCGAACCACCGGCGCGGCGGCCGGACGCCCCCTCCGTCACGCGATGCAAGGGGGCATCGCGCGCCGTGACGGGGGCGTCTGGCCACGCCCAATCAATCACGCCCTACGACCGCACCTTAACAAAGCTCCCCGGCGCATCCTCGATCGCCTTCAGGGGCCCCTTGGCGGGGTCGCGGGCGGGGACTTGCTGGCCGGATTTGGCCTTCAGCCATTTGGCCCAATGCGGCCACCAGGAGCCGGGGTGTTCCACCGCTCCGGCCAGCCACTCATCGAGGGTGGGCGGGAGCTGGTCGTTGGTCCAGTGCTGGTATTTGACGGCGGCCGGAGCGTTGATCACTCCGGCGATGTGGCCCGAGCCGGCCAGGGTGAAGGTCACCGGTCCGCCAAACAGCCGCGCCCCCTTGTAGACCGACCGGGCGGGGGCGATGTGGTCCTCCTTCGACGACTGGACATAGATCGGCGTCTTGACCTTGCCCAGGTCCAGATGTTCGCCGGCCAGGTCGAGTTCGCCCTTGGCCAGGGCGTTTTCGGCATAGAATTTGCGCAGGTAGAAGAGGTGCAGAGTCTTGGGCATACGGGTCTGGTCGGAGTTCCAGAACAACAGGTCGAACGGCTTGGGCTCTTTGCCCATAAGATAGTTGCTGACGAAAAACGACCAGATGAGATCGTTACCGCGCAGGGCGTTGAAGGTGTCGGCCATGGTCTGGCCGGCCAGGACCCCGCCGCCGGCGTCCATCCGCTCCTCCAGATCGCCCAGCCACGCCTCGTTGGCGAAGATCAACAGGTCGCCGGCCTCCGAGAAATCCTGCTGGGCGGCGAAGAAGGTGGCCGATTTGACCCGCTTGTCGCCGCGCGCCGCCATGTGGGCGAGGGCGCAGGAGAGCATGGTGCCACCGATGCAATAGCCGACCGCGTTGACGTTTCTGACGCCGGTCTGGCGAGTCACCGCGTCGACGGCGGCGTAGATGCCCTCATTCAGGTAGTCCTCGAAGGTCTTGGCGGCGAGAGCCGTGTCCGGATTGACCCAGGAGGTGACGAAGACGGTCAGGCCCTGGCCGGTCAGCCAGCGGATCATCGAATTTTCCGGCCGCAAATCGAGGATGTAGAATTTGTTGATCCACGGCGGGAAGATCAGCAGGGGAATTTCGCAAACAGATTCGGTTGTGGGATCGAATTGAAGAAGCTGGATTATGTCATTCTGAAAAATGACTTTTCCAGGCGCGGTGGCGACGTTCTCACCCACCTTGAACTGGGCCAGATCGGTCTGGCTGATGGAGAGTTGGCCGCCACCGCGTTCCAGATCGGCGGCGAAGTTTTCCATCCCGCGGGCGACGCTTTCACCGTGGGTGCGCATGGCCTCGCGCAAGGCGGCCGGGTTGGACAGCAGGAAGTTGGACGGCGAGAAGGCGTCGGTGAGCATGCGGGTGAAGAACTCCACCCGCCGCTTGGTGAGTGGCTCGACCCCCTCCACCCCGCTGACCAGATCGTTCAGCCACCCCGAGGTGATCAGATAGGACTGCTTGATGGTGTCGAAGACCGGATTGTTCGACCATTCCGGGTCGCCGAACCGCTTGTCGCCCTTGGCCGGGCTGGCCACCGGCGCTTGCGCCTCGCCGCTGGCCCCGCGCGTCGTTGCTCTCCACAGGTCCATGTAGCGGCTGTAGAGATCGGCCTGGGCGCGCAGGAGTCGATCGGGCTGGCTGGCCAGACGTCCCATGACCTCGCCGAGGGCCGGGCCGACGTGGAAGGGGTCGGCGCTGAGGGCGGCGGGACGGTCGGCCTGGCGCAGGGCGGCCTCGGCGATGACGCCCTGGGCGGCCATAGCGGCGCGGGCCAGATTGAGCGAGAGCTTCTCCAACCCCTCGCGTTGGTCGGCCGACAGGAACTCGAACGCGGCGGCGGGTGAAATCGCCGCCGGCTCGCTGACCGGCTCTGGAACCGCCGTTTTCTTGACCTTGGGCGCGGAGGCAGACGCGCGGGCTGATTTGCGCCCAGCCGCCTTGACGCCGGAACTCGCCTTGGTCTTCGCCATCCTTCAACTCCTTCGCCCGTCGAGCCGCGCCCTTCCGCTTGGGCGCGCCTTGGCCTATGACCTAGCGGGAAATGAAGCCCCTCGCGCGCGATTTTTCAATGACAAGCCTGATTTGGCTGGGGGCCGGGCTTGCGGCCATGGCCTCGCCGACAGTGGTCCTGGCCGCCCAGCCGGACGCAAGCGCGCCGCCGCCGGCCTTGCCGCCCGACCTGGTGGCGAGGGCGCGCGACGCGCGCGCCTATCCGACCTTCTGCGCGATTCCGCCCGCGCCCACCGGCGTGCGCGTCGCCGCGGCCTTCAAGGGCGCGGTGGTGGATACGCGCGTCGCCGGCGCCAACGTCGTCGCCCAAACGGCGCCCTCGACCTTCAGCCTCGAAGGCACCGACCAATTCGCCACCGCCGAGCGCGGCGAAGCGGCGCCGCCGCCGCCGATGACCGCGCCGAGCGACGCCGCCGCGGCGGACTTCGTCAAGACAGCGCGTGATCGGGTCACGCCGCCCAAGCGACCGCGCTAGCTGGCGCGCCCCCCGATGGCCGCTGAATTTCACCGCATCCGGCGTCTGCCGCCCTACGTCTTTGAAGAGGTCAACCGCCTCAAGGCGCGGCTGCGCGGCGAAGGCGCCGACATCATCGATTTCGGCATGGGCAATCCGGACATGCCGACCCCCCGGCATATCGTCGACAAGCTGATCGAAACCGCCCGCGACCCCAGGTCCGGCCGCTATTCGGCTTCCAAGGGCATTTTGGGCCTGCGCCGGGCCATGGCCGGCTATTACGCGCGGCGCTTCGACGTGCGGCTCGATCCGGACACCGAGGTGGTCGCCACCCCGGGCTCCAAGGAGGGGTTCGCCAATCTGGCCCAGGCCCTGACCGCGCCGGGCGATGTGATCGTCTGCCCCAACCCGGCCTATCCCATTCATGCCTACGGCTTCATCATCGCCGGCGGCGTCATTCGGCACGTCCCCGCCCTGTCGCCGGAGGGCTATCTGTCGGGGGTCAGCCGCGCGGTGCGCCACTCCGCCCCGCCGGCCAGGGTGCTGATCGTCAGCTTTCCCTCCAATCCGACGGCGCAGTGGGTCGATCTGGATTTCTACAAGGACGTAGTGGCGCTGGCGAAAAAGCACGACATGCTGGTGCTTTCCGACGTCGCCTATTCGGAGATCTATTTCGACAACAATCCGCCGCCCTCGATCCTGCAGGTGGACGGGGCCAGGGAGCTGGCGGTCGAGGTCAATTCCCTGTCCAAGACCTACGCCATGGCCGGCTGGCGGGTCGGCATGGTGGTGGGAAACGCCCGCATGTGCGCCGCCCTGGCGCGGGTCAAATCCTATCTCGACTACGGGGCCTTCACTCCCGTCCAGGTGGCCGCCATCGCGGCGCTCAACGGTCCACAGGACTGCGTCGATGCGATCCGGGCCACCTACAAGGCGCGGCGCGACGTCCTGATCGAGGCCATGGGGCGCGCCGGCTGGGCGATCCCGGCCCCGCCGGCCTCCATGTTCGCCTGGGCGCCGTTGCCGGAAGCGTTTGCCGAGGCCGGCTCCATGGCGTTTTCGAAACTGCTCATCGAGGAGGCCGGCGTGGCCGTCTCTCCCGGCGTCGCCTTTGGCGAGAACGGCGAGGGCCATGTGCGCATCGCCCTGGTGGAGAACGAACACCGCATCCGCCAGGCGGCCCGCAACGTGAAGCGGTTTCTCGATCGCTCCGACCAGATTCTCAGCCGGGCGCACGCGTGACCGGCCGCCAGTGGCGCATCGGCGTCGCCGGCTTGGGAACGGTAGGGGCGGGCCTTATCGACCTGCTGGCCGAGCGGCCGGATTTCGCGCCGACCGACGACATTGCCACGATCACCGGCGTCAGCGCGCGGTCGCGCGGTAAATCCCGTGGGGGCGCGGTTTCGGCCCTGCCGTGGTTCGACGATCCGGTTGAGCTCGCCCGCTCGGACGCCAATGACGTGTTCGTGGAGCTGATCGGCGGGGCCGAGGGACCAGCCAGGGCCGCCGTCGAGGCGGCGCTGGCGGCGGGCAAGCCGGTGGTCACCGCCAACAAGGCCCTGATCGCCCACCACGGCGCGCATCTGGCCGCCCTGGCCGAGGGGGCGGGCGCGCCCCTGCTCTTCGAGGCGGCGGTGATGGGTGGCACGCCGGCGGTGAAGATGCTGCGCGAAGCCATGGTGGGCGACCAGGTGCGGCTGGTGGCCGGCATCCTCAACGGCGCCTGCAACTACATCCTCACCGAGATGGAGGCTTCCGGGCGCGGCTTCGCCGACGTCCTGGCCGAGGTCCAGCGGCTTGGCTACGCGGAGGCCGACCCCACTCTGGACATCGGCGGCTTCGACGCCGGTCACAAGATCTCCATCCTGGCCGCCCTGGCCTTCGGCTGCGCGCCCAATTTCGCGGCGACCGAGGTCGAGGGAATCCAGGCCGTCGAAGCTCTCGACATCGACCTGGCCCGCGACCTGGGCTATTGCATCCGGCTGATCGCCACGGCTGGGCGCTCGGAAGCCGGCGTGTCGGTGCGCGTGCATCCCGCCCTGACCCCGCTCGATCATCCCCTGGCGCGAGTCGGCGGGGCGCAGAACGCGCTCTTCATCGAGGGCCGGCGGATCGGCCGCATCTTCATCCAGGGCCCCGGCGCGGGGGCCGGACCCACGGCGGCGGCGGTGGCGGCCGACATCGCCGACGTGATGACCGGCGCGGTGCGCCCCGTCTTCCAGGCCCCGGCGCGAGCGCTTCGGCCTTTTACGCCGGTGGACTTCGCCTCGACTCCGGTGCGCGCCTATCTGCGGCTGCGGGTCCGCGACGAGCCCGGGGTGATCGCTTCGGTCACCAAGACCCTGGGCGTCTGCGGAGTCT
>JBDTIW010000014.1:0-16544 GCA_039936215.1 Caulobacteraceae bacterium
ATCGTGGCGCGCATCTCCGAAGAGTGGATGAGCCTGACCGGCTTTTTCAACAGCCATCTGATGATGGCCCTCATCGTCCAGAAATTCGGTACGCAGGGGCAGAAGGATCACTGGCTGCCCAAGTTCGCCAGCGGCGAATTGCGCGGCGGTCTGGGCCTCACCGAGGCGGACGCCGGGACCGACCTGCAGGGCATCCGGGCGGTCGCCCGCCGCGATGGCGGCGACTACGTCGTCAACGGGGCCAAGCTGTGGATCACCAACGCCATCGAGGGCGATGTCCTGGCCCTGCTGGTTAAGACCGATCCGGAGGCCCGGCCCCGCCACACCGGCATGACCATGCTGATCGTCCCCACCCGCGACATGGAAACGGGTGAGAGCCTGCCGGGGGTGCGGCGCGGCCGCAAGCTCCCCAAGATGGGCTATCGCGGTATTGACACCGGCGAGATCGCCTTTGAGGACTGCCGGTGCGACGCCTTGCTGGGCCTGGTCGGCGGCGAGGAGGGCCAGGGCTTCGTCATGGCCACCGGCGGGTTGGAGATTGGGCGGGTCAACGTCGCGGCGCGCGGGGTGGGGATCGCGCGGCGGGCGCTGAAGGAATCGGTGGCCTACGCCCAGGTCCGCAGGACCATGGGCAAGCCGATCTGCGAACACCAGGCCATCCAGCTCAAGCTGGGCGAAATGGCCGCCAAGACCCGCGCCGCCGAACTGCTGGTCGAGGACGCCGCCCGCGCCTACGACACCGGGGCGCGGGTGGACCTGGAGGCGGGCATGGCCAAATGGTTCGCCACCGAAACCGCCTTCGAAGTGGCCAGCGAGGCCATGCGCATCTTCGGGGCCAACGGCTATTCCAAGGAATACCCCATCGAGCGCCTCTACCGAGACGCCCCCCTGCTGATCATCGGCGAGGGCACCAACGAGATGCAACGCATCATCATCGCGCGGCGGCTGGTGGCGCGGAATCCGGTGTGAGGGGGGACATGTTTGGGCATTGTGCAGCCGCCGGACGCCCCCCGTCACGACGCGAGAAAGAGCGCCGCGGAAGGTCTCCCCCGCTTCGCGGTGGAGGATTGAAGGAAGGGTGAGCGTTTTCACACATTCAATCCTCCCCCGTCCTCTTACGGGGGAGGTGGCGCGCGATGCCCCCTTGCATCGCGTGACGGAGGGGGCGTCCGGCCACGGCCTTGATGTCTGAATCGATCCCCCACCACGAACTCGCCGCCAGGCTGGCGGCGCGGCTGTGTCATGATTTTGTCGGACCGGCCGGGGCGGTCGTGTCGGGGCTCGATCTGTGGGCGGGATCGGAGGCGGAGGACCTGCGCGGCGCGGCGCTGGAGATGGTCGACGCCGGGGCGCGCCGGCTGCTGGCGGCGATCGCCTTTTCGCGCGCCGCGTACGGGGTCGGCGACGAGGTGTTCGACAGCGGCGCGCTAGGAGCCCTGGCCCGCGGGGTGTTCGCCGATCTACGCCCTACCCTCGAATGGGCGGTAACGGCGCCGGCGCTGCCGGGACCGGCGGCGCGGACCCTGCTCAATCTGGTTCAGATGGCCGCCGACGCCCTGGCGCTGGGCGGGACAGCGCGCGCCTGGGCCGAGCCGCGCGGCGGGAAAACTCATCTGGGCGTCGAAGCCGTCGGCCCGCGCGCCAAAACACATCCGGAAGTGCTGGCCGGCCTGGGGGGCGAGGGACGCGGTGAGGGCCTGAGCGGGCGGTGGGTCCAGGCCTATTTCGTCCACGCCATGGTCGCCGCGGCGGGGGGCAAAGTGGCGGTCCAGCCGAGCGAGGCGGGAATCGCCTTCACGGCGATTCTGCCCTGATCGGCCGGGCCTCGGCGTCCATCAGCGCGGCGATCCGGTGGGAGCCATCGCCCGGCCGCTCGGCCAGGGCGCGCGCGACGCGGGCCCGCTCGTCGGCCGGCTTGTTCTGGGAGAGCTTGGTCGTGCCGGCCAGCCGCTCCACGGCCATTTCGTAGCCGATGATCGCGCCCAGCATGGCCTCGAAACGGGCCGGGGTCATCTTGGCGCGGGTCCACGGCGGCTTGGGGGCGAGAGCGGCCTCGAAATGGGCGGCCAGATCGTCCAATAGCACGGCCGTCTCGCCGCGCCGCATGACCCGCACCGGCCCCTCGGCTTCGAGCGAGACATAGTTCCAGGTGGGAACCTGGTCGGTCGCCGCGTACCAGTCGGGGCTGACGTAGGCGTCCGGGCCGGTGACCACGGCTAGGGCGCGGACGCCGTCGGCGAGGGCGGCGCACAGGGCGTTGTTCGCCGACAAGTGAAATCGCAGCGACGTTTTGCCCAGCAGGACGGGGCTCAGCAGGACAGGGGCGTGGGCCGCCACGGGCCGTCCGGCCGAATCAGCGAAGATGACCGCGAAGCCGCGCGCCGCCGCCAGCGCCTCAAGGCGCCGGCGATCGGGTTCCTCGAAGGCGCGGACGGGGTGCAGGGAACCGTTCCTCCCAAGCGTCGAAGAGAACGGTCCCCGCTATCCCCTAAGGGCTAGTTGCCCTTGGCGTCGTTGGCGGTGGTGGTGGTGGCGTGACCGACCGACGAAACGTCCTTGCCGGCCCCGGCGACGGTATTGCAGGCGGCGGTTGCCAGGCTGGCGGCGATCGCCGCCAGAATGATGATCTTACGCATGCTCGAAAAGTCTCCCCGAAAGTGTTGAGGAGGCAATTCGCGGGCAACAGCGCCTCCAAGTCAAGAGGCTCCGCGGGTCAGAGGCTCGGCAAGCGATGCGGAAAAGACGCTGCGGCGCTAGTGGCCGGCGGCGTCCTGGGCGGTGTCGGTGGTGGCGTGGCCGACCGAAGAGACGTCCTTGCCGGCGCCGGCGACGGTGTTGCAGGCGGCGGTGGCCAGGCTGGCGGCGAGTACGGCCAGAATGATGATCTTACGCATGCTGGAAAAATCTCCGGGAGTTGAGGCGAGCAACTCGCCATGCAGCCTAACTCGCGGGCGGCGCGGCGGTTCCTTCCGGGATCGGTTCAAGTCCAGACTCGGGGGCGATCGGGAAGGTCAGGCGGGCGACGAGGCCGCCGGCGGGGTTGGCGCAAAAGGCGACCTCGCCGCGAAGTTGGCGGGCGAAGGCGGTCATAAGAGTGCGGCCCACGCCCTCTCCGACCTCTGCCGCCGCGCCCATGTCGCCGGAGTCGGTGACGGTCAGTTCCGCCCGCGCTCCGCTCACATGGAAGCTGACCCCCAGAATGCCGCCCGCGTCGCCCAGGCCGTGCTTCTTGGCGTTGGTGATCGCCTCCACCGCGAACAGGGCCAGGGGCGCGAGCTGGTCGGGGTCGACGATCAGGGGGTCGAGATCCAGTTCGGTGCGGATCGGCGCCCCTCGGACGCCCTCCCCCATGATCAGCTGGGCGATCAGTTCGTCAAGGAAATCGCGCAGATCGACGTGCTTGAGGTCCGGCCCCTGGTAGAGGGCGCGATAGATGAGGGCCAGGGCGCCGATGCGCTGGCGGGTGTCGTACATGGCCGCCCGGGCGGCCGGATCGGTCAGGGCCCTCTGCTGCATGTTGAGCAAGGAGGAGATGACCTGCAGGTTGTTCTTCACCCGGTGATGGATCTCGCGCATCAGGGTGTCCTTGTGGGCCAGCGCCTCGTTCAGGGCGCCGTCGCGCGCGGCGATGGTCTTGGCCATCTGGTCGAGGGTGTCGGCCAGGGCGCGGATTTCGGGGGGCGCGATCTGGGCCCGCAGGGGGCGAATGCCATAGCGGCCACGCCCGTAGAGGGCGGCGATGCGCCGCAGGTAGACGATCCAGCGCACCACCCCACGCTCGGAAACCACCCACACCGCCGCCAGGCCCAGGCTGAAGGCCAGGATCGGCAGCAGGAAGGCCGACACCGGGTTCAGCCACGCCCATGAGGCCACGCCCTGGGATGGCGCGGAGAGCACCACATAGACGCCCTGGCCGACCAGGGGCGAGGACGCAAAGAGCCGCGAGGCGCCGGTCCGATCGGTCCCCAGCCACAGGGCGTCGCGGGTGCGCGCGCCGCCGGCCAGCCGCCCCTCGATATCGGCGGGAAACCGCCGCGCCGAGGTGGTGGACAGGAAGGTCCCCCGCGCGTCGGCCAAGGCCACCTCGGAATTGGCCGGCAGGGAGCGGTCCGCCTTTTCCGGCCTGAGGCTGGCCAGGCCGATGGCGGCGGTCAGTACGCCGGCGAAACGGCCCGCGTCGTCCAGGATCGGCACGCTGGCCAGAAGGGCCGGCTCGCCGCCCGCCCCGGGGTCCGGCTGGCTGGTCACCGCCAGGGCGTGGCCAGAGGCCAGGGATTGGAACCAGGGCTGGGCGCGGCGGTCGGGGTCGGGCGGCACGGGGGCGGCGGCGCACACCACCCATCCCTCGGGGTTGAACCGGATGAGATTGGTGAAGCCCGGAACGCGGTTTCTGATCTCGGCCAGGCGCTGCACGCATTCCACCCCCGTCATATCCGGGCCCAGGGTGGTCAGCAGCACGTCGGCGGCGGCGATCCGCGCCCGCGCCGTGGCGGCGCTGCGCTGGGCCGCGCCCACCAGGTCGGCGCGCTGATCATGCGCCTCCTTCTGGAAGATGAGCGCCGATTGGAGGCCGCTGAGGAGCAGAACCGGAATCAGCGCCAGGGCCAGGGCAAGACCCAGCCGAACCCGGATGGTGGTCCCGCGCCACCGATCCGCGAGAGCTTGATGACGTTTCGGAGAAACGTCTGAATCAAGCTCTCCATTCCAAGTTCCAGAGCGAGATTCAGCTTCGAGGCGATTCCGCCTCGAACCATCCCGCTCTAGGGGCCCTCGCCTCACCGTGCCCCGCTCAGACGCTCCGCGTGGGCCAGGATCGAACCCATGGCGTCGCCCGCCGCGCCACCGTCGCGGTCGTAGTCGCCACGCTCAAGGATGCCCTGCAGGGCCCGCCTGGCCCGGCTGACCCGGCTTTTCACCGTGCCCACCGCGCAGCCGCAGATCGTCGCCGCCTCCTCGTAGGCGAAGCCGCCCGCGCCCACCAGAACCAGGGCCTCTCTCTGTTCCGAGGGCAGCATGCCAAGACCCAGGCGAAGCTCGTCCAGAGCCACCGGCGCGGCCGGATCGTCGATCGCCACCAGGGTGCGCTCGGCCGCTTCCTGGTCGAGCTGGCTCTGGCGCCACGAGCGGCGCTTTTCCGAATAGAACTGGTTGCGCAGGATCATGAAGGTCCAGGCCTTCATGTTGGTGCCCATCTGGTAGCTGGCCCGGGCGTCCCAGGCCTTCATCATGGCGTCCTGGGCCAGGTCGTCGGCGGCGGTCGGATCGCCGGTCAGGGTGCGGGCGAAGGCGCGCAGATGCGGGATGAGCGTCACCAAGTCGCGCTTGAACGCGGCGTCGCGCGCCGGATCGTCGGCGCGTGCGGGCCGCCCATGACCCTGCATCACCCCTTCTCCGGAGCCCGCGCGTCGGCGCGGCGCAGGATTTCCATGAATTCGTCGGGCACCGGTTCGGCGATCACTTCGTCGAACATCTGCCGCAGTTTGACGCCGATCGCCTGTTGGCGAAGCCGCGCCTCGTCGAGGGCGGATGAAGACTTGGGCGCCTGTCGCATCGGCCACGATCCCATCATGCACACGCGCCGGCGCTCAGGCCGCCCACGCCCCCTGTTACTTTTCCGCTCGTCTGGCCCGGCAAACGCATCAAGTCCGGCCCGGTTCCCCCGATTGATATGGATTTCCAAAAAGATTCAATTCTCGGCGCGGAACCCACCGGCTATCATCGCGTTGGCGTGGGAGGGAAGGGGTCGAGAAGCGTCTCGCGCGCGGCGCCTCTTTGTGCCAAGACCTTTCGCTTCCCGGACCGGCCTTGAGGAGGGGATATGAGTCTTCTAGCGAAACTGGCGCCACATTTGCCTTATGTCCGGCGCTACGCGCGCGCCTTGACCGGCGACCAGACCACTGGCGATCACTATGTGCGCGTGGCGCTGGAGGCGCTGGCGGCCGGCGATCGGGCGCTGGATGGCGAGCTGTCGCCCCGGGTCGCCCTCTACCAGGTCTTCCACGCTATCTGGTGCACCTCGGGCGCGCGGCTGGAAGCGCGCCACGAGGACGGCGACGAAGCCGGCCATACTCCGGGGCAGCGGCTGATGCGCATCGCGCCGCGCTCGCGGCAGGCCTTTCTGCTCACCGCCGTCGAAGGCTTCACGCCCAATGAAGCGGCGCAGATCCTGGGCGCCGACTTCGAGGACGTCGAGGCGCTGATCGCCGAGGCCCAGGGCGAGATCGACGCCGAACTGGCCACCGACGTGCTGATCATCGAGGACGAGCCGGTGATCGCCGCCGACATCGAAGCCCTGGTCAGGGAACTGGGCCATTCGGTCACCGCCATCGCCGCCACGCGCGGCGAAGCGGTGGAAGCGGTGGCCCGCGCCGCGCCGGGCCTGGTGCTGGCCGACATCCAGCTGGCCGACGGATCCTCGGGCATCGACGCGGTGAAGGACATCCTGGCCCAATTGGAGGTGCCGGTGATCTTCATCACCGCCTTCCCCGAACGCCTGCTGACCGGCGAGCGGCCCGAGCCCACCTTCCTGATCACCAAACCCTTCCAGCCGGAGACGGTGAAAGCGGCCATCGGCCAAGCCCTGTTCTTCCACCCCCGACGCCGGGCGAAGGCGGCGTAGCTTCACACTACGTATCAGCTGCTCGGTTGCGGGGTGGTGTGGAAGCGGGCCGCTTCGTGGGCCGTGAGGGCCGAGCGATGCTGGCTTCCGGTCAGATCGCCAGACAACCACAGCCAGACGCCGACCATCGCGGCGGCCGACAACAGCACCGATACGATGAGCACCCACAGCACATGGCGCCCCCACCGCCCCTGGCGAGCCCGGGTCGCGGTGGCCCGCACGCGTCCTGTCGGTTCGGCCATGGCTTCCTCCACCCTCCCGCTCGCGAAACAACGCCCACGGCGTGAGGTCCGTTCCAGCCCGCGAGGGCCCAGCGCCTATCGGCGGGGCGCGGGTGGGACGAGGCGGATCTGCACGTCGGCGCGCCGGCGCAGCGGGCGCTCCTGCCCGGCGACGGTTTCCGCGCCGACATCGCCCTTGGCCGCCACCTGGAAGGCGACGGTGGTGAAGCCGCGCCTGTGCAGGGCCCCCGTCACCGCGTCGGCGCGCTGTTTCGACAGCACTAGATTGGCGTCCGGGTCACCCGGCGCGTCGGACAGGCCGACAACATGAACGCCAGTGATCGAGCAACCGCGGGCGCGATTCGCCGCCGCGGCCAGCAGCCGATCCGCCTGCGGGGTGATGGCCGCCGAGCGCGATTCGAAATAGATCGAGACGGTGAAATCGGCGCAGGCGGGCGGCGTCTGGATCACCGGTCCTCGGGCCACGACCGGCTTGTGAACGCTCTGGCAGCCGGCCGCCGCCATCATAAAGCCAGCAGCGGCCAAGCCGAGGCCCGCGCCGCGCCAGCGTCCCGGCATGTGCGTTGTCATGGTGTCCCCTCCGCAAGGCGTTTCGCGCCATTGAACATCAATACCGGTTCGGGCGAAAGTCCGGGCGCCAAACATGCCCTGCCGCTCCCTCATTCAGCGCGGCCCCTGGGCTTTGGTTCCAAAGCTTCGCCATGCGCGGGAACCGACCCATGGCGGCGCCGTTGTCTCTGTCTGAAGAGGCTTCACCACGCAAAAGGGCTCGACTCATGAGGTCATGGTTTAGAGGGCGCACCGTTGTCGCCGAGGGCGGCGACGGGTTGGCCGCCTACAAGGAAGGCCGCGCCGACGAACGGGCCGGCGTCGAGCACGATGTCACAGCGGTTCGCGTCGATCGCGGGGCCATCAACGACGCCTATGACCGCGGGCGGCGGGAGGAGCGGCTGCGCCATCGCGGCTCGCCCTTCCTGGCCCTGATCACCGCCATTCTGGTGATCCTGGCCTTGGCGGTGTTGATCCTGGCCGTGCGCACCGGCTCGTTCGCCGGTGCCGGCGCGGTGCTCGACAACCTGGTGCGGGGCCCCGTCCAGGGCGCGGCCGACACTACCGGCAATGCGCTTCAGAACGCGGGACAGACGGTGAAGGATCGCGCCGGCTCCGGCCGGCCGTGAGGACGCCGCTCAAACCGACCGTCCCCTGATGCCGCGTATCGCGCACCTTTCGGATATCCATTTCGGAGGGGAAAATACCGAGGCGGTCGAGGGCGCGCGGGCATGGTTGGCGCGCGAATCGCCCGATTTGATCGTCATTACCGGCGATCTGACCGCCTTTGGACGGCCAGACGAGTTCGAGCGCGCCGCCGCGTGGGCGGCGACACTGACCGCGCCCCTTCTGGTCACCCCCGGCAACCACGACACCCCCTATCTGGGGCTGGTCGAGCGCCTCGCCGCGCCGTTCGCCCGTTATGAGCGAGGATTTGGACCCTCGGAAGGACCCGTCTGGTCCGACCCGACCCTGACCGCGGTGACCGTCAACACCGCCCGCGGAGCCCAGTGGCGCTGGAACTGGTCCAAGGGCGCGGTCGGGCGACGCCAGACCGGCCGGGCTCTGGACCAGTTGGGGGGCCGGGCGGCCGGCGCCCTGGCCGTGGTGGCCTGCCATCACCCCTTGGTGGAGATGGTCGGCGGGCCGATGACCGGACGGGTTCGGGGCGGGGAAGCCGCCGCCCGTCGGCTGTGCGCCGGCGGGGTCGATGTGGTTCTCACCGGACACATCCACGCCCCCTTTGTCATGGCCTATCCCTACGCGGACGGCCACGCCTATGCGGTGGGAGCGGGCACCCTGTCACGTCGCGAGCGCGGCGTGCCGGCGGGCTTCAATCTGATCGAAGCCGACGCCGCGAGGCTGAACGTCACCGCCCTGGCGTGGACAGGCTCGCGATTCGAGACCTGGCGAACCTGGTCGGAGCCCAGGCGCGCTGCGGGTTAGGAGGGCGCAATCAACGGCGCGGGGGTTCGCGGCCTTCAAAGAAGGCGCGCGCGGCGGCGCCGAGGTAGCGCGGGTTGCGGATGGCCATGAAGCCGGCCGCCAGGGCGGCCGAGATGGCCACCACCGGCTTTTCGCGCACGAAGCGCATGATGCGTTCCGCCGCTCCGCCCACGGCTGCGGCCGGCGCCGAGCGCCGGGCGCGCTTGGACCTGGCGGCGGCGCCGATGGACAGCGCCGCCAAGGCGATGATCAGGGCCGCCACGCCCGCCACGATGGCCGCCGCGCCGGCCCGCCCCACATAGGGTTCGACCAGGGCATAGAGGGCGAAAGCCAGGGCGACCACGCACACCGCGGCGCTGGCGGCGAACGCCGCCGCGGCGGCGAGGGCCAAGATCAGGCGACGCAGCATCAAGGAGCTCAGACTATTTGGAACGATTGGAAAGCAGCAGGCCCAGCAGCAGGCCGACGCCCAGGCCGGTCAGGGTGGCTGTCAGGGGGCGCTCCTTGACGCGCTCCATGACATAGCGCTGGGCTTCCTCGACATGCTGGCCGGCATTGTCGGTATAGACCCGGGTCTGGGCGCGCAGGGTCTCGACCCCTTCCTTGAGCACCCGCTCGGCGGTGCGCACGGCGTCGGTGATCGCCCGCTCGCCGGCGGCCACGGCGTCGTTGACCGCCCGGTGGCTATGATCGACGGCGCTGTTGGCGGATTTTCTGGCCTTTTGGGCCTCGTCGGCGGCTTGGTCGAAGGTGTCGGCGGGCATGGCGGTTCTCCGTGAAAGGGTTTCGCCCCCAAAATGGCGGGGGCGCCTGATCAACTCAGGGCGGTCAACGCCGGCCCACGTCCCAAGGTTCCGCCGTCGACAGGAGGCGTTGAAATAGGCGCCCACGCCGGCCCTTTCCAGTCCCGCTCCGCCGGTCGCCCCGTCAGATCCGACGTCCGCGTCCCCGATCGCCAAAAAATACCGCGCCGATGGTTTCCGTTTTCGCTCGGCGCCGCTAAAAGAGCGCCATGAATAGACTTCGCCTCATGGCCGCCGCCGCTATCGCCCTTGTCGCCGCCGCGTGTGAAAAACCCGCCGACCCGGCCGCCGCCGGGCCGCCGCCCACTGTTGTAGCCCCGCCGGACACCGTGGCCTCGGCCCTGCCCGCCCTGCCGGCCCTGCCCGACCCGGTTATCGGCCCCGACTTCGTCGATGCGGTCGCCGGCGCCAACCTGTTCGAGATCGCCGAAGGCAATCTCGCGCTCCAGCGCTCCAGCAACGCAAAGGTCAAGGACTACGCCTCGGCGATGATCGCCGCCCACACCAAGCTGACCGCCTCGCTCCAAGCCGCCATCGACGCTTCGGGCCAGACCCTCGAAGCGCCGACCGACATGTCCGACGATTTGCAGACCAAGCTCGCCGCGCTCAAATCGACCGCCGCCGCCGGCTTCGACAAGGCCTATATCGCCGATCAGATCGCCGCCCACCAAAGCGCAGTGCGCGCCATGCACACCTACGCCAAGCGGGGCGACGCGGCCGGGTTCAAGACATTCGCCGCCGACACCGCCCCCATCGTCGAAGAACACTTGGCTCGCGCCCAGGCGCTGCAGGCGTCCCTGCCTTAGGGTGGGTTGATAGAAAACTGAATCGATTTCTGCCGTCGCCGAGGATTGTCCGCAGATGACGCAGATGGCCGCGCTCGCGAGGCAATGTATTATCTAAAAAACGAATTGGCGGCTTGAAGTTGCCTTCCTCGCCGATCTGCGTCCATCTGTGACACCTGTGGATAATAAACTTAGCGCCGGCGCGGTTCATTTGACAGCGATGAGGTTGTCTTCGGAATTGCGGTCGATCAGTTCGTCATAGGGGTCGACGCCGGCGAACCGGGGCGGGGCGGTGGTGACGAAAGTCAGGGTCTGCACCCCCGAGCGGATCGGGTGCTTCTCGAGGACAATGACCTTGCCAGGCCCGAAGCCGGGCGCGTCCGGCCTGGCGGTGAACAGGCCCACATCGACGCTCTCGTTCATCGGCGCGGCCCGTTCGGCGCCCCGGCCGTCGGCATGGAATTTGGCGGCCGATACGGTCAGGGCGACATCGTAGAGGCCGTCGGCGCGCCGCCGCGCGGTCGCCGCCGTGGCCTTGACGTCATAGAGGGTGATGTTCTCGAACAGGTCGGTGATCAGAGCCTGCTTGTCGGCCGGGGCCTGGGCGCGCAGGGCGGCGACCAGATCGAGGGAGGTGGGATAGGGCGCGCCCTTGAAGGCGTATCTGGCCAATAGCGAGCGCAGGGCCCGATTGACCGCCGCCTCGCCGATCTGGTCGGCCAGGCGGTACATGACCAGCGAGCCCTTGCGGTAGTGGATGTAGCCCTGATCCTCGACCCGCTCCAGCGGCTGTTCGGCGGCGGCCTCGCCGCCCCGGTTGCGCAGATAGCTGTCCAGTTCGAATTTCAGGAATTTGCGGATGTGGTCGGGACCGTAGAGACGCCGCATCACCTGGAGGGCCGAATATTGCGCCAGGGTTTCGCTCAGCAGGGTGGCGCCCTGCTGATCGGCCCCGATGAGCTGGTGGGCCCACCATTGATGGGCGAACTCGTGGGCGGCGACATAGGTCACCAGGTCGATGCGGCTGGGGTCGCGATAGTCGGCGATGAAACCCAGACCCTCCGACCACGGAAAGGTGCCCGCGAAGGACTGGGCGAACTGGGCGTAGTCCGGAAACTCGACGATCCGCACCTGGCGGAACTGATAGGGGCTGAAATTGGCCTGGTAATAGTCCAGCGAGGCGCGCAAGGCGCGCAGCATGCGCGCCACGTTCCGCCCGTGCCGGGGATCGAAATAGACCGAAAGATCGACGCCCTTGTAGCGCTGGGTCCGCATCGCGTAACGCGCCGACTGGATCGAGAAGAACTGCAGGATCGGCGCTTCGGTCACGAATCTCGCCGTGCGCCGGCCGCCCAGGGTCTCATCGAAAACCTTGTAGCCCGGCGCGATGGGGGTCTGGCCGGCGTCGGTGGTGACGGTGATGTCGGCGCTCGTCCAACCGGCGTGACCCAGGGCCGACCAGGCGCGCGAGGCCTCATCGCCCGGCGGCGCGTGATGTAGCTCGGGGGTCAGGCCGTATTTGCGCCGCTTGGCGCGGTCGGTGAGCAGCAGGTCGCGATCCATGCCGATCACCGGGGCGATGTCGAAGGACGTCACGAAGGTTCCGTTGTCGACCACATCGGTCAGATCGCGGGTCTTGCGATGTGAATTGCGAAAGCCCCGTTCGGTGAGCAGGGTGTCGAAGGCGAGGGTGCGCCGCTCCCCCGGCGCCATGGGCGTGTCGAAGGTGAAGATGCGGTAGTTGAACCGCTCGTAGGTCTTGATGGCGCGCGCGCCCTCGACGCTGAGCGCCCGCACATTCAGATCGCGGGCGAAACGGACATGAACCTGCCGCAGCGGCGCGGCGGTCTTGTTTTCCAGAACATAGACACCGCTGGCCTCCATCATCGGCCGATGCGGCTCGATAGCGACGCTCAGGCGCACGGCGACGACGCTGGGCTGGGGGACGCGTTCGTAGCGCAGGAGGGCCCGCTCGTAAGCGGCGGCCCAGCGGTCGTCGCCGATCTGGGTGCGGTAGGGGTTCCAGATGTTGGTGTTGAGGAAGATGAAGGCTCCCGATCCGATCAGGACGACGGCGCCCGCGACCGCGAGCCATCCGGCGGCGCCCCTGAGCTTGGCCGGGGCGCGCGCCAGGCGAGGGGAGAAGCGTATCTCGGTTCCCCGCCGCCACAGGGCGTGGGCGGCGACCAGCAGCAGCAACGAGGCCGCGCCCCAATAGAGGCGAAACCACCAGGCGCCGATCCAGAACTTGCCCTGGCCGTTCATGTCCGACAGCGGGACCGGATTGACACCGCCAAAGATGACAAGGTTGTGCTCAACACCCAGGCCCGGCAGGGCGAAGAGGGCGACGATGTAGAGCACCATGGCGCCCCAGCCGAAGAACTTGCTGGGGCTGACCGCCTGCAGGAACACCGCCAGAGCGGCCAGGATGATCAGGTCGGCCGACTGCGGGATCAGGTACCAGAGCAGGTATTTACCGAACTCGAAGTGAAAATACCCCTTGGCCGCCTGAACGATGACGGCGGCGGCGATGCTGGCCATGACCGTGGCGATCAGCACCAGGGCCACGGCGGCGGTCTTGGGGACCACGAAGGTCCAGTCGGGGGCCGGGGTGGCGTCGATCATCTCGTGGACGCGCCGGTCGCGGTCGCGCCACACCAGTTCGCCGGCATAGTAGGCGGCGATGACCATGGCGAAGATGTTGAAGCTGCCGTCCAGAACCGGGATCAGGATGCGCGTCACCGGCCACAGGGCGCCGCCGTAGGGGGTATCGTCGGTGGCAGACCACAGGGCGCCGCCGGCGTTGGCCAGGCCCAGGCCCAGCATGACCCAGAACACCGGGCTTCTGAACACCTGGCCCATGTCGAAGCGGGTGCGGGCGACGAACTGGGCGAGTCCCGTCCTGGCGTCGAATCTGGGCGTGACCGGCGGCTGGGCAACGACCGGGCGGCCCGACCGAACGCTCGGCGCCCTGGCGCTCGAATCCTTTCCGGCCCCGGCCCGGTAACGGTAGAGCGGGTAGGCCAGGGCCAGGAAGCCCGCGCCCAACCCCAAGGTGAACAGGCGGTTGAAAAGCAGGGCGCCCTTGAGGGCCGGCAACAGAGTGTTGCGGTCGCTGGCCGTCCAGTAGGTGGTGGCCACGTCGAAGGCGAACAAGCCGAAAGGGTCCCAGCGCGCCAGCAGCGGCTCCACGTCCGGTTTGCCAAAGGCGATGCTGGCAATGGCATAGACCACGACCGCCACGATCACGGCCACGAAGGTCCAGGCCATGGATCTCGCGACGGTGGCCACCGCGAAGAACAGGGCGGCGCTGAAGAAGAGCACGGGCAGAGCCAGCACGAGATAGGCGAAGGCGTAGGCGTCGGCCCGGAACGGCCCCAACTGGTCTGGGTCGAGCCAGGGCAGGAAGGCGCCCACCATCATCGCCGCCGTCACGGCCAGAAAGGAGAGGGCCACGGCCGCGAAGGCCCCGGCGAATCGTCCGTAGAGGTAGTCGAACTTGGCCAGGGGGGTGGCCCGGACGATGGGGCCAAAGCCGGTTTCGTCGTCCCGTGTCACCGCGCCGGCCACGAAGGCGGTGGCGGCGAACATGTAGAACAGGCCCATGATCAGATGGATCTGACCGATCGCGAAGGGGCTGTTCTTATGCACATTGGCGGTGTCGCCGATGTGGATGTTGTCGCTGGCCATGGCCCCGAACACCAGGAGGAAGAAGATGCCGGTCACGATCCAGAACAGCGGCGAGCGCAGCTGATGGCGAAACTCGAAGGCGGCGACCTGCCTAAACATCGGGGCCAGACATCGGGGGGCCAAGCATCGGCGGCGAAATCCGGGGACGGCCGCGCGTCACGCGGCGCACGCGGCCTGGACCAGGGTGGAGAAATAGACATCCTCCAGGCCGCCCGGCGTCGGCGAAAAGCCGTCGCCCGGATCGGTGTCGGCCAGCACGTGGACCACCGTGCGCCCAGCGATCAGGCGGGTGGAGATCACCTGGTGGGCGGCCCGCACGGCGGCCAGGGCGGCCTTGTCGACGCTCTTCATCCAGATGCGGCCGGCCAGGCTTTTCATCAGGGCGCCGGGCGCCCCGTCGCGCACGATCCTGCCGTCGCAGATGATCGCCATGGCCGGGCAGAGATCGGCCACGTCGGCGACGATGTGGGTCGACAGCAGCACCACCACGTTCTCACCGATCTCCGAGAGCAGATCGAGGAACCGGTTGCGCTCTTCCGGATCGAGGCCGGCGGTGGGCTCGTCGACCACGATCAGCGACGGCGTGCCGATCAGGGCCTGGGCGATGCCGAAGCGCTGGCGCATGCCGCCGGAAAACCCGGCCAGGGCCTTCTTGCGATGATCCCACAGGTTCACCTGATGGAGCAGGCCCTCCACCGCCCCTTTGCGCTCGCGGCGATCGGCCAGGCCCTTGAGCACCGCCATGTGGTCGAGCATCTCCTGGGCCGAAACACGCGGGTAGACGCCGAAATCCTGCGGCAGATAGCCCAGACGCCGGCGCAGCGCCTCCGGGTTCTTCAGCACGTCGATATCGCCGAACCGCACAAAGCCCGAGGTCGGCGCCTGAAGGGTGGCGACGATGCGCATCAGGGTCGATTTGCCCGCCCCATTGGGGCCCAGGAGGCCATAGAGACCCTTGGGGATGGTCAGATTGACCTCGTCGAGCGCTTTGACGCCGCCCGGATAGACGTGGCTCAAGGCCTCGATGATCAGCATGACGCCTGGGGCCCCTGGACAAAGGAGACCCGGCAAAACACGCTCCCACGTCCCACCGCAAGTGAAACAACGGTAATCGCCGTTCACCCGCCCCTTCCCAATCCCGCCCCGCGGCGCTAGGCCTCGCCCATGTCCAGCTACGCCTTCCCGCCGCCCGCCCAGCCGGCCGTGCCGATCGTCGGATCGGACGACCTCTTCCCTGTCCGCCGCATCCTGTGCGTGGGACGCAACTACGCGGCCCACCGGCGCGAGATGGGCGGCGAGGACCGCGACCCGCCGTTCTTCTTCGCCAAGCCCGCCGACGCCGTGGTCCCGCTCGGCGGTCCCATCCCCTATCCCGCCGCCACCGCCGATTTCCACCATGAGGTCGAGCTGGTGGTCGCTCTGGGGGCCGGCGGGTCCGATGTGACCGTGGAGACCGCCCTCGCCCTGGTGTTCGGCTACGCCGTCGGGGTCGATCTGACCCGGCGCGACCTGCAGGCAGCCGCCCGCGCCAAGAACCAGCCGTGGGAAGCCGCCAAGGGCTTCGACCGCTCCGCGCCAGTCAGCGCCATCCGCCCGGCCGCCGGGGCGCCGCCGCAAGGGCGCATCGCCCTGGCCGTGGGCGGCGCCATCCGCCAGCAGGCGGTGGTCGCCGACATGATCTGGAACGTGGCCGAGATCATCGCCCAGGCCTCAAAACTCTGGCGCCTCGCCGCCGGCGACCTGATCTTCACCGGCACCCCCGACGGGGTCGGTCCCCTGGTCCGAGGCGACGCGGTGCAGGCCGAGATCGAGGGCGTTGGCGCCCTCGCCTTCACCATCGTCTAGCGCCGTGCCTCTCACTCTCCACGCCTACTGGCGCGCCACCGCCCCCTATCGGGTGCGCATCGCCCTTGGCCTCAAGGGACTGGCGTTCGACTATGCGCCAGTCGATCTGTCGGGCGCCCAGCAGCGGAGCGGGGTCTACCGCGCCTTCAACCCCCAGGGCCTGGTTCCCGCCCTGGAGACGGACGGCGCCGTATTGACCCAGAGCCTAGCCATTCTGGAATGGCTGGAGGAAACCCACCCCGACCCGCCGCTGCTTCCCAAGGCGCCGGCCGACCGGGCCATGGTCCGCGCCATGGCCGCCATCGTCGCCTGCGACATCCACCCCCTGAACAATCTGCGCGTCCTCCAGGCCCTGGGCGATCTGGGCTTTCCCATGGGATCGCCGGAGCAGCGGACTTGGGGGGCGCGATGGATCGACGACGGCTTCGCCGCCCTCGAACCCATGGTCGCCCGCCACGGAGCCGGCTTCGCCTTCGGCCCCGAGCCCACCCTGGCCGACTGCTGCCTGATCCCGCAGATCTGGTCTTCCAGCCGCTTCGCGGTGGACATGGCCGCCTATCCGGCC
>JBDTIW010000015.1:0-5521 GCA_039936215.1 Caulobacteraceae bacterium
TGCGCTCCCAGGAGGGCGAGGCGGCCACGGTGTTTCCGGTCGGCGTCGCTCTGGCCGCGACCTGGAACCCGGACTTGGTGCGCGAGGTGGCCGGGGCCGTCGCCCGCGAGGCCCTGGCCCTGAATGACCAGGTGGTCCTCGCCCCCACCATCAACATCGTCCGCACCCCCCTGTGGGGCCGCAACTTCGAGACCTATTCGGAAGATCCGTTTCTGGCCGGAACCCTGGGCGCCGCCTTCGTCGCCGGCCTGCAGACCGAGGGGGTGGGCGCCTCGCTCAAGCACTATGCGGTGAACAACCAGGAAGCGAGGCGCATGACGGTGAGCGCCCAGGTCGACGAACGGACCCTGCGCGAAATCTACCTGGCCGGCTTCGAGATGGCGGTGAAGGCGTCGGGCCCGTGGACGGTGATGGCCTCCTATAACAAGGTCAACGGAATCTACGCCAGCGAACACCCCTTGCTCCTCACCGACATCCTCAAGGGCGAGTGGGGCTATGACGGGGTGGTGGTCTCCGACTGGGGGGCGGTCCATTCCACCGCCCCGGCCGCGGCGGCCGGCCTCGACCTGGAAATGCCCGGTCCGCCGCGTTGGTTCGGCGAGGCGCTGCTGGCCGCCGCGCGAGCCGGCGAGGTCTCCTCGGAGCGGATCGACGACGCCGCCCGCCGCATGGTCCGGCTGATCCTGCGCACCGGCGTCCTCGACGGCAAGCCCGCCCCCGCCGGCGAACTGCGCACGGCGCGCCACCGCGCTATCGCCGCGCGGGCGGCGGAAGAGGCGGTGGTTCTGCTGAAGAACGATGGCGACCTCCTCCCCCTCGACGCCGGCGCCATCCGCACCCTGGCCGTGGTCGGCCCCAACGCCGCCGCCCGCCGCATCCAGGGCGGCGGCTCCTCCCAGGTCCGGGCCGGGCGGCAGACCTCCATCCTGGCGGCGATCGAGGCTCTCCTGGCCGGCGCCTGCGAGGTCACGCACCGGGAGGGGGGCGACAACGAACCCTATCCTCCCGCCGCACGTCCCGACCTGTTCAGCCCCGACGAGGGACGCGGCCAGGCGGGCCTGTTGTGCGAATACTTCGCCGAGCGCGGCTTTGAAGGCGCGCCCTACCGCGCGGCGGCCGAGCGCGCGATCGGCAAGCTGGTCTCCACCCAGGCGAGCGCCGCGCGCAACGAGGGGCTGGGCGCCCTGCGCTGGAGCGGCTGGCTGTGGCCCAGGCGCGATGGACGCCATGAGCTTTCCCTTCGCGCCCCCGGCGCGGCGCGGCTGATCCTGGACGGCGAAGTGCTGATCGACGAGGCGACGGCGGGCGCGGCCGACACGATGGATATCGGCGGCGCGGCGGCGGTGCGGCGGATCGCGGCGGTCGATCTGGCGGGCGACCGCGGCTACAAGGTCGTCATCGAATACATCCGGCCGGCCGATCGCGCGGGTTTGACCTGGGAACAGGTCGGCGTCGGTCTTCGCCAGCCAAGGGGCACGATCGAGGCCGCCGCCGCCCTTGCCGCCCGCGCCGACGCCGCCATCGTCGTCATCGGCGCCGCTTCTGTGACCGAGGGCGAGGGCTACGACCGCGAGAGCCTCGACCTGCCGGGCGACCAGAACGCCCTGGTCGAAGCGGTGGTGGCCGCCAATCCGCGCACCGTGGTGGTGTTGGTGGGCGGCGCCCCCTACGCCCTGCCGTGGATCGACCACGCGCCGGCCGTCCTGGCGGCCTGGCTGGGCGGCGAAGAGGGGCCGGACGCCGTGGCCCGCATCCTCTTCGGGACCGCCGAACCCTCCGGCCGCCTGCCGGTGAGCTTCCCTCGCCGCCTGGAAGATACGCCAGCCCATCCCTTCTATCCGGGCGGCACGGCGGCGCCCTACGGCGAGGGCCTCTTTGTCGGCTACCGCCATTTCGACCGCGCCGCCGAGCCGCCGCTCTTCCCGTTCGGCTTTGGTCTGACCTACACGCGCTTTGCCTATGAGGGCTTGGCGGCGCCCGAGGGGGTCCGCGCCGGCGATCCCGTGGATGTCGCCTTCACGGTCACCAATATGGGGCGCCGGCCGGGCAAGGAAACCGCCCAGCTCTACGTCCGCCCGCGCGGCCCCTCGGTGGGGCGGCCGGTCAAGGAACTCAAGGGCTTCGCCAAGGTCTCATTGGCCCCCGGCGAAAGCGCCCGGGTGCGCCTGACCCTCGACGCCCGCGCCTTCTCATTCTGGGATCCCGCCCGCCACGCCTGGATCGCCGAGCCGGGCGCCTACGATCTCCTCGTCTGCGCCTCCGCCGCCGACACCGAACTCCAGGCCACCGTGCGGCTGGAGGGTTAATGCACCCGCGTCTTGAGGCTTTCCATCTCCTCCTTGAGCCTCAATTTCTGTCGTTTCAGTTCGGTAAGGCGCACCGCGTCGGCGGCCGGTCGGCTGATCTCGTCCTCGATCGCGAGTTCGAGCGTCTGGTGACGCACACCGAGTTCGCGGATGCGGGCTTCGATGGCCATGGTCTTGGGCTCCTGAAGGTGACTTTAGCGGACGTGAGTGAACACCCGTGACGGCTGCCTGTCAGTTCACATATGCTTGCACTGGCCGGCGCCTTGGAGGGCGTCTTGAAATCGGGCGCCTCGATGAGCGAAAATGAGACACGGCGCCTGGTGGTCGGCATCTCCGGCGCTTCGGGGGCCATCTATGGGGTGCGGGTCCTCGCCGCCTGCCGCGACCTGGGGATCGAGAGCCACCTCATCGTCAGCCGCGCCGCCGCCCTGACCCTCAAGGCCGAGACCGACCTTTCGCCGGCCGATCTGGCGGGGACGGCGGGCGTGACCTATCGGGTGGGCGACGTGGGCGCGGCGGTGGCGTCCGGGTCGTTTCCCACCCTGGGCATGATAGTCGCGCCCTGCTCGGTGCGGACCATGAGCGAGATCGCCACCGGCGTGACCTCCTCCCTCCTCACCCGCGCCGCCGACGTGACCCTGAAGGAGCGACGGCCTCTGGTGCTGATGGTGCGCGAAACCCCCTTGCATCTGGGCCATCTGCGCACCCTGGTGGCTCTGGCCGAAATGGGGGCGGCGATCGCCCCGCCCGTCCCGGCCTTCTACGCCAAACCTTCCAGCCTTGATGAGATGGTCGATCAGAGCGTCGGCCGCGCGCTCGATCTGTTCGGCCTGGCCTGGAGCGCCGTGCGCCGGTGGCGGGGCGCGGCGCCTGGCGGGGCGGAAGACCTCGCGTGACCCTGTGGGACTATTCGGTAGCCCTATATGCGCGGCCCGGCGCGGAGGCGATGTTTCTGCGGCTTCAGGACGAGGAGGGCCGATGCGTGCCCCTGCTCCTGTGGCGGCTTTGGTGCGAGGCGGAGGGTCGGGCGGTCGATGCGGAGACCGCCGCCCGCGCGGTCGCCCTGGCGCGAACCTGGACGGCGTCGATGGTCACCCCGCTGCGCGAGGTCAGGCGGCGGTTGAAATCGCCGTTCCCGCCGGTGACCCAGGCGGCGCGCGAGACCCTGCGCGGTCAGGTCGCGGCGACGGAACTCGCCGCCGAACGGGTCCTTCTGGAGAGACTCGAAGCCCTGACCAGTCCGCCCGCCGACGCCCGGCTTGCCCGCGCCCACCGGTCTGCTAAACCTTGAGATCGCGCGTTTCAAAATCCCGCGGACAGTCGCCCATGCACGATGACGAGCTCGACAGCGAGACCGAACAGGAGATCCGCCTTGGGCTGGCCCGATTGCGCCAAACGCACCAGGATCTCGACGCCGCCGTCGCCGCCCTCGAAGCGGTCGCCCAGCCCGATCAACTCAGGATCGCCCGCCTGAAGAAGCAGAAACTCATCCTGCGCGACCAGATCGCCAAGCTCGACAACCGCCTGACCCCCGACATCATCGCCTGAGCGGTCTGCGTGGCGGGCGGTCCTTGCCCCGCGCCCCGCCAGCGGTCATATCGCCCGCATGGATGAAAACATGCTGCACGATGTGGTCGCCGCCGCGCTTGCCGCCGGCGCCGACGCCGCCGAGGCGGTGTCCGCTGAACGGGCTTCCCTGTCGGTCACCGTGCGCCTGGGCGCGCTCGAAGAGGTGGAGCGCGAGGAATCCCGCGACCTGGGCCTGCGCGTCTTTGTCGGCCAAAGGCAGGCCAGCGTCTCCGGCTCGGATGTGTCGCGCGAGGGGCGCGCCAAGCTGGTCGAACGGGTGGTCGCCATGGCGCGGCTGGCGGCGGAGGATCCCTTCGCAAGCCTCGCCCCCGCCGATCGTCTGGCTCGGGGCGCTCATGCCGACTTCGATCTCGTCGATCCCACCGAGTGGTCGGCCGAGGATCTGGAAACGCGGGCGCGGGCCGCCGAAGACGCGGCGCGGGCGGTGGCCGGAGTGACCAATTCCAACGGCGGTTCGGCGGCCTGGTCGTCGTCGGGCTGGAAGATGGTCACCAGCGGCGGGTTCGCCGGCCATCATCGCGCCACCGGCTTCTCGCTTTCGGCCCAGGCCATAGCCGGCGAGGGCTCGGACATGGAGCAGGGCGGGGAGGGCCGTTCGACCCGCTGGGCGGAGGATCTGCCCGGTCCCGAAGTCATCGGGGCGGAAGCCGGTCGCCGCGCCGTGGCTAGCCTGGGCGCCCGCAAGATCGCCTCGACCACGGCGCCGGTGATCTTCGAGAATCGCCTCGCCGCCTCCCTTCTGGGGCCGCTGATCGGGGCGATTTCCGGGCCGTCGGTGGCCAGGGGCGTGTCGTTCCTGAAGGATCGCCTGGGCGCGCCGCTGTTCGCCAAGGGCGTCACCCTCACCGACGATCCCCACCGCGCCCGGGGCCTGGGTTCCTCGCCCTTCGACGACGAGGGCGTCGCCAATCGGGCCATGGACATTGTCGCCGACGGCGTCCTCGCTACCTGGCTGCTCAACGCCAGTTCGGCCCGCCAGCTGGGCCTGGAGACGACCGGCCACGCCTCGCGCGGCCTCGCCGGGCCGCCAGGCGTGGGACCCTCCAACCTGACCCTCCAGCCGGGGACTCGCGATCAGGCCGCCTTGATGCGCGAGGCGGGGCGAGGGGTTCTGGTGACTTCGATGTTCGGCCCGTCTTTGAACGCCAACACCGGCGACTGGTCGGTGGGTTGCTCCGGCTGCTGGTTCGAGAACGGCGAAATCGCCTATCCGGTCACCGAAATCACCGTGGCGGGCAATCTGATCGACATCTACGCGCGGCTCGTCCCTGGCGCCGACCTGGAGATCCGCGCCTCCGCCAACGCGCCCTCCATCCTGGTGGACGCCCTGGCCATCGCGGGGAAGTAGGGGGCGATGCCGGACCGTCAACTCCTGCATCTGGTGATCGGCGGCGAACTCAAGGACGTCGGCGGGGTGAAGTTCCGCGATCTGTCGAAAATCGACCTTGTGGGCGCCTATCCGAGCTACCAGGAAGCCTACAAGGCCTGGCAGGCCCGCGCCCAGGCCACCGTGGACAACGCCCACATGCGCTACTTCATCATCCACGCCCACCGCCTGCTCGACCCCCTGAGCGGGGAGGGGGCCGACCACCCCCAGGATTGACGCCGATGCCCCAGGCGCGCCC
>JBDTIW010000016.1:0-7621 GCA_039936215.1 Caulobacteraceae bacterium
TTCGGCAACCAGATGGCCCTCAGCCTCATCCGAGGTCCGATGATTCCCGATCCGGACGCCGATATCGGCGAGCATCGCTTTCGCTACGCCCTCTATCCCCATGCCGGCGACTGGCGCGCCGCCGACACGGTCGCCCACGCGGCGCGGTTCAACCGGCCGCTGGCCTGGATGCCGGGAGCGCCGCCCGCCATTCTCCAGGCGTCCCTCGTCGCGGCCTCGCCCGTGCAGGTGGTCGTCGACACCATCAAACCGGCCGAGGACGGGGAGGGCTGGATCGTGCGCCTCTACGAAAGCCATGGCGGCTGGGCCGAAGCCCGCCTCGCGTTCGGCGTCCCGGTGAAAAACGTGTGGTTCAGCAATACGCTGGAAGATCGGCTGGCGCCCGTGCCGCTCGAGGCCGGCGGCTGCACCCTGACCCTGCGCGGGTTTCAGATTGTCACTCTACGCTTGATTTGACGCCTCGGCCCCCTGTCGATAAGGGCGCGGGCATGATCGGCGGACGCGCCGGTCACACATGCGCCGTTAACACGCGCTGACTAGAGTCCCTCGCCGCCATGCCCATCAACCGCTTCGGAACCGCCGCGCGCGCCGCAGGGCCAGTCCCGCTCATGCTGGGCGCGGCGCTGCTCCTCGCCGTCGCGCCGTCGGCGCGAGCCGCTCTGGTCGAGGTCGCGGTGACCGGCGTCGGCGACGCGCGCGGCCACGTCCATGTCGATCTCTGCACCCGCGACACATGGCTGAAGGAAAACTGCCCCTATGAGGGTTCGGCGCCGGCCAGCGTCGGCGCCACCGTGGTCAAGATCGCCGGCGTCCCACCCGGGGAATATGCCGCCCAGGTGTTTCACGACAAAAACGACACCGGAGATCTCGACCGCAACGTGCTGGGCATCCCCACCGAGCCGATCGGCTTTTCCAATGACGCGCCGCTGCACATTCGCGGCCCGCGCTTTTCCGACGCGGCCTTTTCCGTGGAACGCGGCGTCGAGCGCATCACCCTGAAATTGCGCGACCTGTTGCATCCCTCCAGGTAGGGTCGGGGTCGATCCTCGTCCGCGAGGGGATCGCGAACGTCAGCGCCTCACGCGCTCAATCGCTCCGCGTGCCCGTGCGCGACCGCGTCGTCGACATCCAGCCAGAAGCGGGCCCCGATGTCGAAGGTGTGGGCGCGGCCCCGCCCCGCCAGCCGGTTCATGCCCCCGGAAATGCCGCCCGCGCCGCCGGCGGCCATGTCTTCGCCGATGGCCTCGATGAGCGCCTGGGAAGCCAGGAAGACGCCGGTATCGAAGGCGTCGTAGGGCTCGATGAGCTTGCCGATGCGAAGGATGTCCCCCGCCCCGTCCGTCTCCACCCGCGTGACATCCTCAAGGTCGACCAGGGGATTGTCCAGGCGCCGGTCGACGGCCAGGACCACGGCGCCCGGCTTCTCCGGCGTGGCGATCAGATCGGAAAGCAGGGTGGGATCGAAGAGATGGTCGGCCATCATCAGGATGAACCGCTCATCCAGATAGGGCGCCGCGGCCATGACCGAGAGGCCGTTGGAGGCGCGCCAGTCGGGATTGCGCACCGTGACGATGGCCAGGTCTCGGCGGGCGGCCAGGCGCCTCAGAAAAGCTTCCAGCCGCGCGCCCTCATAGCCGGTCACCACCACGAATTCGCTGACCCCGCCGGCGTGGGCGGCGTCGATGACGTGCTCGATCAGGGGGACGCCGCGAACCACGGCCAGGGGCTTGGAGGGGGCGATGTCGCGCAGCCGCGTTCCCTGGCCGGCGGCGACGATCAGGCCCTTCACTGGGCGGCGACCCTCGTTTCCGGCTCGATGAAGGCCTGGGTCATCCGCTCCGCCTCGTCGTCGGTGAACTGTTCGGGCGGGTGCTTGCAGAAGAAGGCGGAAGGGCCGATCAGCGCCCCGCCCAGGCCCCGGTCCATGGCCAGCTTGCAGCAGCGGATGGCGTCGATCACCACCCCGGCCGAATTGGGCGAATCCTCCACCGACAGGCGCACCTCGATGTTCATCGGCACATTGCCGAACAGGGCGCCTTCGAGCCTGAGGAAACACAGCTTGTTGTCGTTCAGCCACGGCACGTAGTCGCTGGGGCCGACGTGGATGTTCTCGTCGGCCAGGCGCTGGGCCATCACCGACTGCACCGCCTCGGTCTTGGATATCTTTTTCGACATCAGCCGGCCGCGGTCCATCATGTTGAGGAAGTCGGTGTTGCCGCCGGTATTGAGCTGATAGGTGCGGTCCATGCGCACGCCGCGCTGGCGCATCAGATTGGTCAGGGCGCGGTGGACGATGGTCGCCCCGAACTGCGCCTTGATATCGTCGCCGACGATCGGCAGGCCCCTGGCCTTGAACCGCTTTTCCCACTCCGGATCGCTGGCGATGAACACCGGCATGCAGTTCACCACACCGACGCTCGCCTCCAGGGCGCATTCCACATAGAAGCGGGTGGCGTCTTCCGAGCCGACCGGCAGGAAATTGACCAGCACATCGACCCGCTCGGCCCTCAGGGCCTGGACGACCTCGCCCCGATCCGGCTCGGCGGCGTCGGCTCGCACGAAGCTGCGGTCGGCGGGCATGTGCTCCATGTGCTCGGCCATGCCGTCCAGGACCTGCCCCATGCGCACGGTGACGCCGGACGCCGGCACCTCGGCGAAGACGGCGGTGCAGTTGGGCTTGGCGAAGATGGCCTGGGCCAGATCGGTCCCGACCTTGCGCTTATCGATATCGAAGGCGAGGACGAACTCCACGTCGGCGGGCTCGTAGCCGCCCAGGTCCCAGTGCATCAGGCCGACGCTGTTGTCGTTGGCGGCCCGGTAATAGGCCACGCCCTGGACCAGGGAGCTCGCGCAATTTCCCACTCCGACAATCGCCGCGCGAATTTTGGCCATGAGTTTTCCCTTCGGGGATCTTAAACGGGTATGTGAACCGAACGTCCCTAAAAGGGCTCGGCCTTGGCGATCGAAAGGTCCAAACGGACGGGGTTCAGGCTAACGCCTGACGCCGGGTGTCACAAGACCGCCATGGGCGCGCCCCTTAGGAGCCAAAACGGACGATGAAATCAAGTCTCTCATGCGATTTGACACCGGTCGCCGCCGCGCCGGGCCGTCCGCGAGAGATCGAGGAAGCGACCAATCTCTATCTGGTCCACCCCCTGTCGCGGAGGCTGGTCGATCGCCTGATCGCCACGCCGGTAACGCCAAACCAGGTATCGGTGGCCAGCGTGTTCATGGCCGCCGCCGGGGCGGTCTGCTACGCGGGCCTGGACAGGCCGTGGGGCGCGCTGGCCGGGCTCGGCTTCTTTTTCGCTTGGCACGTCATGGACGGAGCCGACGGCGATCTGGCTCGGCGCACCGGGCGGGCGTCCACCGCCGGCGAGCTGATCGACGGGATCTGCGACCATGTGAGTCAGGCGCTGCTCTACATCGCCTTCGCCTTCGTCCTGCAAAGGAGCCTGGGGGTCTGGGCGTGGGCGGTCGCCACGGCCGCCGCGCTTTGCCACTTCGTCCAGGCCAACGCCTATGAGACCGGCCGCAAGACCTATCGCCGCTGGATCCATGGGGCGACGTGGATGCGGCAAAATCCGGACACCCTGGCCGACGCGGACCTTGTCAGGCGTCTTCTCAGCGGCCTCTATCTTGGGGTTTCCAACCTCGCCAACCCCGGCGAAGCGCAAATCGAGGCGGCGATGGGGCCGCGTCTGGCCGAAGGACCAGCGAGCGCCGCCGCCGCCCGCAACCTCTATCGCCAACTCTACGCTCCGGTGGTCAAGACCAGCGCCGTGCTCAGCGGCAACACCCGCACCATCGCCGCCTTTTTGAGCATGCTGATCGGTGGACCCCTGTGGTTCTTCCTGTTCGAGATCGGGTTTCTCAACTTAGCCCTGGCGGCCCTGACCCTCTGGCGCCGCCGCCGCGACCGCGCCCTGCCGGCCGGGCTGGCCAACCAGGCTCAGGCCGCCTCGGCGCCGAACTGAAGGCGGGCGAGGCGGGCGTAGAGGCCGCCGCGGGCCAGAAGATCGCCATGGCGGCCTTCCTCCACGACGCGCCCCGACTCCATGACCACGATGCGGTCGGCCTCCAGGACGGTGGCCAGGCGATGGGCGATGACCAGGGTGGTGCGGCCCGCCATGGCTTCGTGCAGGGCGTGCTGGACCAGGCGCTCGTTCTCGGCGTCCAGGGCGCTGGTCGCCTCGTCCAGCAGCAGGATGGGCGAGCCGCGGATCAGGGCGCGGGCGATGGCGATGCGTTGCCGCTGACCGCCGGAAAGGGTCTTGGCGCGCTCGCCGATGAGGGTGTCGAAGCCCTCCGGCAGGGCGTCGAGGAAGCCCTCGGCCTGGGCGGCCACGGCGGCGGCGCGGATGTCGCGCGGGCCGGCCCCGCGGCGTCCAAAGGCGATATTGTCGGCCGCCGATCCCGAGAACAGAGGCGCATCCTGGGCCACCAAGGCGAGGCGGGCGCGGGCCTCGCGCGGGCAGGTGTGGCGAAGATCGACCCCGTCGATGGCCACCGTCCCGGCGTCGGGATCGTAGAAACGCAGCAGCAGACGAAACACTGTGCTCTTGCCGGCCCCGGAAGGCCCTACCAGGGCGACGCGTTCGCCGGGCCGCACGTTCAGGGAAAACCCCCGCAGAGCCGGCAGTTCGGGCCGGCCGGGATAGGCGAAGCGGACACCCTCGAAGCGCACCTCGCCGCGGGCGGGGACCGGCATGGGCGTGGCGTGGGCGGGGGCGGCGATGGTCGGCGTGGCGTCGATCATGCCGGCGATGCGCTCGGCCGCCCCCGACGCCTTCTGGATCTGGCTCCAGGTCTCCGCAAGGTCCTTCAGGGCCGAGGCGGCGACCATGGCCAGGATGAGCAGTTGCAAGAGAGCGCCCGGCGTCATGGTCCGATCGACGATCACGGCCAGGGCGCACTGGAAGAGCAGGGTGAGCATGCCGGCGAAGATCAGGGCGATCATCAGGCCCGACAGCAGGCCGGCCGCGCGGATCTGGGCCCGCGAGGCGTCGAAGGCGCTCTCTATGGAAGCGTTGAAGCGAGCCGAGACCTGGTCCTCCCGGCCGAAGGCCTGCACCGTCTCCAGGGCCTCGAGCCCCTCACCGGCCTGGCCGATGGCCTGGGCGAAACGGTCCTGGGCGCGCAGGGAGAGACGCTGCATGCGCCGTCCCATGAGAAACAAGGGCGTGAGCAACAGCGGGATCAGCACCAGCACCACCCCGGTGAAATTGGGGCTGACGACGATCATCAGCACCAGGGCGCCGGACAGGGTGAGCAGATTGCGCAGGGCGACCGGAATGACATTGCCCACCGTGGCCTCGACGATGGTCATGTCGGTGGTCATGCGCGACAGCACCTCGCCGGTGCGCAGCTTCAGGAAATGGGTGAGATCGAGGCTCAGCACATGGCGAAACACCGCCTGGCGCAGATCGGCCACCACCCGCTCGCCCAGCTTGTAGAGAAAATAGATGCGCAGGCCGGTAGTCGCCGCCAGGGCCGCCGCCACCGCCCCCAGCCACAAAAAGACGTGCGCCAGAGCGGCGCGGCCATGCACACCGAAGCCCTGATCGAGCACCATGCGCGCCCCGCCGGTGATGGCCAGCAGGGCGGCGGTGGAGAGGATCAGGAAGAGGCCGCCCAGCGCCGCGTCGGCGAGATGGGCGCGCACGAAGGGAATGAGCCGGGTCAGGGGACGGATATCGCGCCCACGCTGCCGGCGCCAGCCGTCGGCGAGAAAGGCGTCCTTCATCAGCCCGCCGAGGCTCGGCCGGCCGGTGTTCGCCGCTTCGCTCGCGCCCGGTCGGTTCATCGCCCCCCCGTCTCAACGCGCGCCCGGCGCTCGCGCACCCTAGCAGACCGCGAGGGCCTCGTCTGCAGGGGTTTGCCGGGGGGACTTTCCGGGCGGATCGCGCCCGATGCCATCGGCCGATGGAGTCCGGGACGCCCGCCGCGTCGCGCGATCGGATCGCCCGGCCCGCCGGGATCTTGCCACGCACCGCCAACAAGGCCGGTTCAGCCCGGAACCCTCACCGCTACGGGGAGAGCCTCCTCGCCACATCAAGGAATGACCCCAGCGAGGAAGAGAGCGCTCAGAGAGGTGGCGCTGGCGGCCCCGCCGAGCCACGCGTGGCCCTGAGTTGGGGAAAGTCCGAAGACCGACTGCCAGGTACGCAGATCGGAGGAGTGAGTGTAACCGATCGAGCTGTGGTAGGCGTTGCCCTTGCTCAAATTGGATATGACGATCTCCGTCGAGGTGAATTTGCCGCTGTCTCCCCCCTCGGTCTCGTCGTTCCAGATGACGATGACGCCGCCATTCCTGAACGCCTGCGACGCCTCGATCATGGGCACGACCCGCGACAGGAAATTGTCCGCCTGGGCGATCGAGGCGGCGTCTCCGGTGTAGTGGACACCCCCATATGTA
This sequence comes from Caulobacteraceae bacterium, assembly GCA_039936215.1. GTDB lineage: Bacteria > Pseudomonadota > Alphaproteobacteria > Caulobacterales > Caulobacteraceae > Acaudatibacter. Next base: position 6,419 of record JBDTIW010000016.1, read on the forward strand.
AAGCCGCCGTTCAGCGGGGTGTGCATGTCATTGAGGGTATCAGGCGTAATCCAATTGTAGCTGGCAATCGTGTTGTTCGCCAGATCCGTGCTCAGCTGCTGAAGTGGCGCGTAATATTTTGCCTCCGGGTTGGAAGGCTTGTTGTTATTGCCACCATTCGTGGCCGTGAAAAACAGCGGTGGGTTGTGTTTTGCCGCGTACTCGTACTGATGACTGCCGTTGTACGGGTTGGTGTAGGTTGAAGATATGCCAGAAAAGCTGACTAGCGGCACCGTCCATTGGCTGGAAGGGGCCACCGTGTTGGTGAGTTTGCCGTTCACCGTCACGAGGTCGGTGTCTTCCTGATATGATTTCCACGTCATACCCGCGGCTTGTAGCAAGGCGTTCAGGTTGGGCTTGCCCACGATGTTGTTCGGATAGGGATCGTTGTCATTGAGCGGACCGTGGAAACCTGCTTGCGACCAGACGTAGTTGGGTTCGGAGGGATGCACGCCGGGCAGGTTCGTATAATTCGTCGCGTAGGAGACATATTGGGCGGCCGATGTTCCCGCCTTGAACAGGCTGTTGATGAACGGGGCCGCCGGGTTGCCGAAGATCTGTTGCGTGCCCCGATAGGTTTTGGGTTGGGTAAAATTGTGGTTTTCCAATGCGATGACGAAAACCGGCCCCGTTGTCGCGGCGTGGACGCCGCTGGCCATGAGCAATGCGGCGACCGCCGCGGCAGATATTTTCAGCACTTTTGTTCTCCTTGAAGGCTCTGGGTCACCAGCCCAACCCGCTTGTCGAAGCCGATTTTGGGTCGCTATCTTGATATTGACCTAACGTCAATCTTGCCGTGACTGCTTCCTGCCCGCCCGCTGACGATCCGCATTTTGCATCCCGGTCGTCGCCGCCCGCTATCGCCTTCTCTACCCCCGACCGTCCCGTCGTCCCCATCCACCGTATTAGGGGCGATCAACGGCGCCAATTCAGGGACTGACAACCCGCGCCCCTTCCCGGCCGCCAAGCCATGCGGCATCGTCGATAATGACGCGGGGGCGTCTGGCGTGCCATAGGGGGGCGACACCGCCGCTCCTTGATGAAGACCTCGATTGGACCCCCGCTCTTGACGCCGACGCCCACCGCGCCACAACGCGCCACCCGCCCGGGCGATTTCGCCACCATCGGCGAGGCGCTGGACTTCGCCGCCACCCAGGAAACCGG
>JBDTIW010000017.1:0-4166 GCA_039936215.1 Caulobacteraceae bacterium
TGGTCGTCCTGGCGGCGGTGGCGCTGGCGCTGATCCTTTCGCGTTGCGCTCAGAGCGGGGCCAAGGCAGGGGGGACGGGCGGCCCCGGCGCGGGACCAGGCGGCCGGCCGGCGATAACGGTGGGAACCGCCAAGGCGATAACCGGGGCCATCCCGATCGAGGTCAGCGCCCTGGGCACGGTGACTCCCCTGGCCACGGTCAACGTCAACGCGCGGGTGGCCGGCATGCTGCTCACGGTCGATTTCCGCGAGGGACAACTGGTGCGTAAGGGCCAGGTCCTGGCCCAGATCGACCCGCGGCCGTTCCAAGTCGCCGTCCAGCAGGCTCAAGGGCAGCTTTTGCGCGATCAGGCTCTGCTGGCCGACGCCAAGCTCGATCTGGCTCGCTTCCGGACCCTCAAGTCCCAGGATTCCATCGCCGGCCAGCAGGTCGACACCCAGGCCGCCCTGGTCAAGCAGGACGAGGCGAGCGTGAGCGCCGACCACGCGACGGTGGCCAGCGCCCAACTCAATCTGTCGTTCACCCGCATCGACGCGCCGGTTTCGGGGCGGGTGGGCCTGCGCCAGATCGATCCGGGCAACCAGATCACCGCCAACGCCACGACCCCCATCGCGGTGGTCGCCCAGATCGATCCGATCGCCGTCGTCTTTTCCTTGCCCGAGCAGGACATCGCCGCGGTGACCCGCAACGCCGGCCGCGGCGGCGGCCTTCCGGTGACCGCTCTCGATCGGGCCGGCGGGACGGTCCTGGCGAGCGGCGGGCTCGCCACGCTGGACAATGTCATCGACACCACCACCGGCACGGTTAAAGCCAAGGCGCGGTTCGCCAACCCCGCCGGCGCCCTCTTCCCCAACCAGTTCGTCAACGTAACCATGCTGGTCGATACGCTGGAAAACCAGGTGATCGTACCCACCACGGCGGTCAGGCACGGCCCGCAGGGCGATTTCATCTGGGTTCTGCAATCCGACAAGACCGTGAAGGCCGCATCGGTGAAGGTCGGACCTGGAACCGCCGAGACGGTGTCGATCGTCTCGGGCCTGAACCTCGGCCAAACCGTCATCACCGAGGGCGGCGACCGCCTGCGCGAAGGCGGCAGGGTGACCTTGCCAGGGCAGAAGCCCGGTTCCGGCGGCGGCGGCGGCGGTCACCGACATCGGCATGGCGGCGGGGCGGCGGCCGGAGGATGAGAGGTCGGCCAGATTTCGCGGTGGCCGGACGCCCCCTCCGTCACGGCACGAGTAAAAAGCGCCGCGGAAGGTCTCCCCCGCTTCGCGGTGGAGGATTGAGGGGAGGCGAGCATCTTCACTCATTCAATCCTCCCCTGCGCCTCTTCGCGGGGGATGTGGCGCGCGGCCCGTCTTGGCCGCGTGACGGAGGGGGCGTCCGGCGGCGCCAAGGTTCTCTCCCCCCATGAATCCCTCCCGCCCCTTCATCAAGCGGCCGGTGGCGACGTCGCTGCTGATGGCGGCGATCCTGCTGGCGGGTATCGTGGCGTTCCGGTTCCTGTCGATCTCGGCGCTGCCGCAGGTCGACTATCCCACCATTCAGGTCCAGACCTTCTATCCCGGCGCGAGCCCGGAGGTGATGGCGACCACCGTCACCGGTCCGCTGGAAGTGCAGTTCGGCCAGATATCCGAATTGAACCGCATGTCGTCGATCAGTTCGGGCGGCTCGTCGGTGGTCACCCTGCAGTTCAACCTCGACCTGGGCCTCGATGTCGCCGAACAGGAGGTGCAGGCGGCGATCAACGCGGCGGGCAGCCTGTTGCCGACCGGCCTGCCGGCCCCGCCCATCTACGCCAAGGTCAATCCCGCCGACGCCCCGGTCCTCACCCTGGCCCTCACCTCCAAGACCCTGCCGCTGACCGACGTCGAGAGCCTGGCCGACCAGCAACTGGCCCAGAAGATTTCGCAACTGGCCGGGGTCGGCCTGGTGTCGATCAGCGGCGGCCAGCGGCCGGCGGTGCGCATCCAGGCCAATACCCGCCAACTCGCCTCCTACGGCCTGACCCTGGCCAATGTGAGCACCGCCATCGGCGCGGCCAACGCCAACGGCGCCAAGGGCACCTTCGATGGACCGACCCGGGCCTATTCCATCGACGCCAACGATCAGCTGCTGACGCCGGACGACTACGCCCAGCAGATCATCGCCTATCGGGCCGGCGCGCCGGTGCGCCTGCGTGACGTGGCCAATGTGGTGCAGGGGGCGGAGAACACCCGCCTGGGCGCCATCTTCAACACCACCCCCGCCATCCTGCTCAACGTGCAGCGCCAGCCGGGCGCCAATGTCATCGCCACCGTCGATCAGATCAAGAAGGCGTTGCCGGGACTGACCGCCGGCCTGCCGCGTTCGGTCGCCGTCAGCGTGGTCACCGACCGCACCACCGGGATTCGCGCTTCCGTCCACGATGTGGAGTTCGAACTGGTGCTCAGCGTCGCCCTGGTGGTGGCGGTGATCTTCCTTTTTCTGCGCAGCCTGCCGGCCACCTTCATCGCCTCGGTGGCCGTGCCGCTGTCGCTGGTGGGCGCCTTCGGGGCCATGTACCTGCTGCATTTCTCCTTGAACAATCTCACCTTGATGGCCCTCACCATCGCCACCGGATTCGTGGTCGATGACGCCATCGTCATGATCGAGAACATCTCCCGCTACATCGAGGCGGGGGAGACGCCGATGGCCGCCGCGTTGAAGGGCGCCGAGCAGATCGGCTTCACCATCATTTCGCTGACCGTATCTCTCATCGCCGTCCTGATCCCGCTGCTGTTCATGGGCGACGTGGTCGGGCGCCTGTTCCGCGAGTTCGCCATCACCCTGACGGTGACCATCGTGATCTCCGCGGTGGTCTCCCTGACCCTGGTCCCCACCCTGGCGGCCCGCTGGCTGCGCGGCCACGACAAGGTGGAGGAAACCGCCTTCGGGCGGCGCTCCAAGAAGATCGTCGATGACATCATTCATCGCTACGACCTGGCCCTGACCTGGGTTCTGGAGCGCCAGGTCGCGACCCTCATCGTGGCGGTGGCGACCCTCGTGGTGACCGTTCTGCTCTACATCCTCATTCCCAAGGGGCTGTTCCCGACCCAAGACACCGGGGTCGTCCAGGGCGTCGTGGAGGCCGGCCAGTCGGTCTCCTACCAAGCCATGGGCAATATCCAGCGGACTCTGGCGGCGGCACTGCTCAAGGACCCCGACGTCGCCAGCCTCACCGGCTTCATCGGCGTCGATGGAACGAACACCACGCTCAACAACGGCCGACTGCTGATCAATCTGACCCCGTTTGGCCATCGCACGAGCTCTCTGGCGGCCACGCTCGATCGCCTTCGGGCCCGCGCCGAGACCATCCCCGGCGTTACGCTGTATCTGCAGCCGGTTCAGGACCTGACCATCGACGCCACCTCGGGGCGTACGCAGTACCAGTTCGCGCTTCAGGGCGCCGACACCGCGTCCGTCGCCGCATGGTCGGCCAAGCTGGTGGCGCGTCTGGCCGATAACGCGAAGCTGCGCAATGTCGCATCCGATCTACAGAACCAGGGCCTGTCGGCGTTCGTGAACATCGACCGCGACACCGCCGCGCGCCTTGGCGTCACCCCGGCCACCGTGGACGACACCCTCTACTACGCCTTCGGCCAGAGGATCATTTCGACCATCTTCACCCAGTCGAGCCAGGAGCGGGTGATCATCGAAGCCGACCCCGAACTGCTGAAGACGCCGCGGGGGCTGGCGGATCTCGACGTACCCACCGGCGCCGGCCCCTCCACGCCCCTGTCGGCCTTTTCGACCGTCGAGCAGACCACCTCGCCGCTGCAGATCAATCACGTCGGCCAGTTTCCCGCCGCCAACATCGCCTTCGACACCGCGCCCGGCGTCTCCCTCGGCGCCGCGGTCGCCTCGATCCGGAACGCCGAAAAGGCCATCGGCGTGCCCGGCGCCATCACCACCACCTTCCTGGGGGCGGCGAACGCATTTCAGGCCTCGCTCGGCAATGAGCTTTGGCTCATCGTGGCGGCGATCGTGGCGGTCTATATCGTTCTGGGCGTCCTCTACGAAAGCTATATCCACCCGATCACCATCCTCTCGACCCTGCCATCGGCGGGCGCGGGGGCGCTGTTCGCCCTGCTGATCGCCGGCGAGGAGCTGGGGGTGATCGGCATCATCGGCATCGTTCTGCTCAT
>JBDTIW010000018.1:0-4203 GCA_039936215.1 Caulobacteraceae bacterium
GACTGCACCGCCCCGATCGCCGTCGAGGCGCGGGTGATGGTCGAGTCACGATGCTCGCCGGCCACCTGCAGGCCGGCCTGCCTGGAAAGTTCGACCTCGGAGGCGGCGGAGGCGGCCATGTCGGCCATGGGGTTGCCGGCGAATTCCTCCGACTCGGCGATCTTGCCCATGTCGTTGATCGACTTGGCGCCGCGGAAGGATTCCAAGAAGCGGTCGGAGCCGGTCTTGAGGGCGCGGAACTCGAACAGCTTGATGATCAGCAGCATCCAGGAGAGGACCGAACAGGCCAGCAGGCCGATCATGACGATCTTCACCACCAGGTCGGCCTGCTGGAACATCACGATCGGGGTCAGTTTGCCGTTGGCCGAGCCGCCGACCTTCAGGCCTTCGGCGCCGACCGGCGCCGCGGCGTCCGGTGAAGCGGGCGCGGGGGTGGCGGCTGGCGTCGCGGGAGCGGCGGCGGCTGGAGCCGGCGCGGCGGGCTGCGCTTGGGCGGGGGCGCTCGCAAGCAGCGCGACGGCGCCGATCAGAGCGATGATGGGAGAGGTTCGTTTGAAGTCGAGCATCTGGCGCCAGTTCCTGCTTGATCGGGCAAATTGGGCTTCAGGGTGAAACGCCCGAATGTGCGCCTCCCCCCAATTCTTACCGCCTTGTTAGACTTGCGGAGAGGGTCCTTTGGCAACCTCTTTTTTCATCGTCAAGAGACCTTGGCGGAGGCGACGATGGCCATATAGCGAAGGGAACGGCGTTCATATTGCAATGCAAATATCCTGTGTGGTTGAACTTTATGCATTTCTAGCGAGGTCATTGTGGGTAATTTTTGCAATGCACAATCGCGCGGCGTGGCATGATTTCGCACCCCCGCCGCCGACCGGTCCGGTGGAAGGGAGCCGATCGGCGCGATATAGGGGAACCGTAGGGAGGCGATAGGATCGAAAAACCGACCGGGACGAGGCGAGCCGGCGCAGGTTATCGCTCGCGAGCCCGCCGCTCTCGGACGCGCTATCCGCCGCTGAGATAAAGGCACGTCCGCGATGTCTGAATTGGTCGGAAGAATGTCTTAAGCGACCTGTCGGCGAACGCGCTATGTTCACACATGCACAGGCCATCGACGAGCGCGCTCAAGCACATCGGCCTTTTGGGGTTCGACGGCGTCGCCGCGCTCGATCTAACGGGCGTCCTAGAGGCTTTTTCCATCGCTGATGGCCGAGATTGGCGGACGCCCCCCACCCGTTATGCAACTATGGTGATCGGCCTTTCCAGTTCGCCGTTCATCGCCGAATCCGGGTTGCGCTTCTTGCCGGACACCACACTCGACCAGGCGCCACTGCTGGACACCATCGTTGTGCCCGGCGGCCCCGGCCTGCGCCTAACGGAGACCAACTCAAGGGTCGCCGAGTGGTTGAGGACGCGTGTCGAGGAGACCCGCCGCCTCGTGTCGGTCTGCACCGGGCTTTACGGCCTGGCCGCGAGCGGCCTGATGGACGGGCGTCGCGCCACCACCCATTGGTTTCATGCCGCCGACGCGGCGCGCCGCTTTCCAAATGTGAAGCTCGTGCCGGACGCCATCTTCATCAAGGACCCTCCCTTTTACACCTCCGCTGGAATGACGGCCGGCATTGATCTGGCGCTGGCGTTGATCGAGGAGGACCACGGGCCGGCCTTGGCGCTCGCCACGGCCCGCCAGATGGTGGTTTACATGAAGCGCTCCGGCGGCCAGCTTCAGTATTCCGAACCCCTGCGCTTTCAGACCCAAGCGGGCGATCGGTTCGCCGACCTCGGCGCACTGATGGTCGGCGACCTCGGCGCGGACTGGACGGTTGAGGCCATGGCCGCGCGGACGGGCCTCGGTGATCGCCAATTCGGCCGAAGGTTCAAAGCCGCCTTCGCCGCATCCCCCGCCGCCCATCTTGAGACGTTGCGGCTTGATGAGGCGCGCCGGCTTCTGACGTCGGGCCACGACGGCGTGGCCCGCATCGCTCATGCGGTCGGTTTTCAAAGCGACGATGCCTTTCGGCGCGCCTTTGAACGGCGGTTCGGCGTCACGCCGAGCGCTTATCGCAGCGGTTTCGCCTTAGCCCCCGCCGCGCCCTCCACCATCTTGAAGGACCAAGACCATGAAGCCGCTTCACACCTTTAGCCCCGCCGTTGGAGCAATGGCTGCGTTGGCCATTCTCGGCGGAGCGTTGGCCCTTGCGGCGCCAGCGGAGATCCAGTCAGGGGCGCCGCGATACGACGCAAATGGACGCCTCATTCTTCCCGCCGAATATCGAGACTGGGTGTTCCTGAGTTCGGGACTGGACATGAGCTATAGTCAGACCCCGGCCATGGGGGGGACCCATATGTTCGACAACGTGTTCGCGCCACGCGCCGCCTACTCGGTGTTCAAGAATACTGGCGTCTGGCCGGACCAGACCGTGCTGATGCTGGAAAACCGTGGCGGCGCCTCGAAAGGCTCAATCAACAAGCAGGGTCAGTTTCAGACCGGCGAAGTCATGGGGCTGGAGGCGCATGTGAAGGATGCGGCGCGTTTTAAGGGCGGTTGGGGTTTCTTCGGTTTCGACGGCGAGAAGCCCGCCCAGCAAATCTCCTACGCCGCCGCCTGTTATTCATGCCATCAGGTGAACGCGGCGGCAGACACCACGTTCGTGCAGTTCTATCCGACGCTACTGCCCATCGCGACAAAGCTGAAAACCCTGAATCCGGCCTATATGGCCAAGACCGCGTCCCCCCAAGGTGGATAGGGCCGACCAGGTCAAACCCGGTTGAGAAAGTGGTGCCTGGGGGTGGAATTGAACCACCGACACGCGGATTTTCAGTCCGCTGCTCTACCCCTGAGCTACCCAGGCGGGGATTTTCAGGAGGGTGGTCTATAGGCAAGGCCCCCCGGCCTGTCCAGAAGGGCGTCCGGCCACGAGGGAAAAAGTGAATCCAGTAGCCAGAAGGGCGAGGCTGAGAACTTGCAAACGAGCCGTCAGCCCTCCCCCTCTTGCGGAACCGGCGCGCTGTCGGCCTCATCCTGGCCGGCGGCGGCGGGGATGGCGTAGCGGCCGGCCAGCCAGCGGTGCAGATCGACATCGGCGCAGCGCCGCGAACAGAAGGGCCGGTAGGCGGCCTCCTGGGGCTTGCCGCACACGGGACAGGCCGGCGCGGTCACTTGCCGATCACCTCGAAGTCGCCGCGCGGGCGGCCCGCTTCGCCGCGCAGGGTCAGGCGGGCGCCCAGGCGGGCGGTCAGGGCGGTCATGCCGGGCTCGGCGGCCTCCGCCACCTCCGGCGCCGCCACCGCCTCGAACCGGCCGCCGCCGTCGGCGACCGCCTCGCGCTCCACGGCGCGGATCAGGATCAGGGCGAGGGTGAGCACGCTGGACGCCCCGTCGACGTCGCCGTCGATGAGGATGTCCAGGGCCGGGCGCGCGCGCCGCGGCAGGGTGAGTTCCAGGGTCCCGAACCGGCTGATCGGCCCGAAGGCGACGCCGGGGTTGTCGGGACCGAAGGCGGCCCGGGCGGCAGCCAGGAGGGCCGGCCCGTCATGGCCGCGGCCGATCAGGTCGATCACCACCAGGCCGCCCAGCCCCTTGAGGCGCAGCACCCGGGCGGCGGTTCCCAGGGCGGCGAAGTTGGCGGCGCGGGCGGCGCGCTTGGCCTCCGTCCCAGGCCGAGCGCCCAGGTCAACGTCCACGGCGATCAGGGCCCGGGTCGGCTCGACGGCCAGCGACCCGCCGCCCGGCAGGGCGAAGACGGTTTGTAGCACCTCGTCCTGCGCCCCATCGGCCATGGAGCGGGCCATGGGGCCGGTGCGGATCTCGCCGCTGCGGTCGAAGGCGCGCAGGCGTTCCTCCAGCGAGGGTCCCGGCGCCAGCAGCCGGGGCGCGCCTTCGGCGGCGGTGAGGAAGCGCGCCGACGCGCCCTTGTCATCCCGCGCCTCGGACCGGATCTCCACCTCCACCGCCGCCCCTTCGGTGAGCCGGCCGATCTCGGGGGTGAGGTTGAGGACGCCGTCCGGTCCCTCGCCCAGATCGAGAAAGGCTAGGCCCGCGGCCCGTTCGATACGGCTGATCCTGGCGATCACCTTCGCCCCCAGAGCCTGAACGGCCAGGTCGCCGTCGCGGACGATCAGCAGGCGCTCGGGCCGGCCGTCGAGGCTGACCACGCCGCGCGTCTCGCCGACGCCGACATCGAGATAGAGCCGCCGCTCGCTCAT
>JBDTIW010000019.1:0-3455 GCA_039936215.1 Caulobacteraceae bacterium
CGGCTGGCGTGCCCATCAAGCCCGATCATTGCACCCCAAGCCTTCTCAAGTTTGCGGTGCCGGGATGGGACGAGCTCCCTGGATTCCTTGATGCAAATTGGACGGACTCAAAACGCCTACTCCTCATCGAAGTTGCGAAGGGCGGGAGAGACAACCGTACTATCAGCGTTCGGTTTGTCCTCGGGCCTGGTAATGCGGCGTCGCGGCAGGCAATATACAACGCGCTTTGTCGGGCTGAGGTCGCACTCGGCCAGCGGGCCACTCTATCACCCGAGTGGAATCGGCTTGCGCGGAAGAAGCTATATGTACTGCCTGAAGACGGTGAATTTGACACGGAGGAGGTTACTGGAAAGCTGAGCGAGGGCTTGTGCCAATACGCCGGCGAACACGTTCTGGCGTACGACAAGGCGATGGCTGCACTTGGTCATTCGCCATTGCAATGACTGCAAGGGCTTGAGTCCGCTTAGGGCATAGCCCGAAACGCCCGCTTTCCCCCCAACTCCGTCATTCGCAATGTCCGCTTGTCGGCAGGGGACCAACTGCCGGATTCTCACCGCTAGCTGTTTATATCCACCACCACCCGCCCGCGCACTTGGCCCTCCAGGATGGCGGCGCCCAGCGTCGGGACATCGGCGAGGCCGGCCGTGACGGTCATGGAATCGAGCTTGGCCGGATCGAGATCGCGGGCCAAGCGGCGCCAGGCCTCTTCGCGCTCCGCCTTGGGACACATAACCGAATCGATCCCGGTCAGGGTGACGCCGCGCAGGATGAAGGGCGCCATCGAGGCGGGAAGATCCATCCCCTGGGCCAGTCCGCAGGCCGCCACCGCGCCGCCGTAGCGCATCTGGGCCAGGACATTGGCCAGGGTGTGGCTGCCGACCGCGTCTATGGCCCCGGCCCACCGCTCGCGGGCCAGGGGGCGGCCGGGCGCGGCGAGTTCGGCCCGGTCGATCGCCTCGGCGGCGCCCAGAGCGGCGAAATAGGCGCCTTGGGTATCCGCCCGTCCGCTGGAGGCGACCACGCGATAGCCGAGTTTGCTCAGGAGGGCGATGGCGACGCCGCCCACCCCGCCGGCCGCGCCGGTGACCAGCACCTCGCCCTTGTCAGGCGTCACCCCCAGTCGTTCGAGCGCCATGACCGCCAGCATGGCGGTATAGCCGGCGGTGCCGATGGCCATGGCGCGGGCGTTGGAAATGGAATCCGGCGTCTTGACCAGCCAATCGCCTTTGACCCGCGCCTTCTGGGCGAAGCCGCCATGGTGGGTCTCTCCCACCCCCCAACCGTTCAGCACCACCCGCTCGCCGGGATTGAAGTCCGGGTGCGACGATGCCTCCACCACGCCGGCGAAATCGATCCCCGGCGTCAACGGCCACACCCGCACCACCGGCGCCTTGCCGGTGAGGGCGAGGCCATCCTTGTAGTTCACGGTCGAATGATCCACCCGCACGGTGACGTCGCCCGCCATCAGGTCGTCGTCGGTGAGGTCGAGAAAGCGGGTTTCCTGACCGGTGTCGGTCTTGAACAGGCGGATGGCGCGAAAGGTGTCGGTCATGTTCGGTCGGCCCGTCGGTCAGCTCAGCGTCACCGTCCGCTGGCCGCCATGGGTCTCGACCCGGCGCATCACCGCGATCGGCTCGCCCGGCCCGTCCGCCGGCTTGGCCAGGGTGATCACGAACCAGCCGCCATTGGGCAGGCCATCGAAGGCGAAGCGGTTGGCGCCGTCGCAGGTGGTCTTCTTGGCGTAGCTCGCATAGTCGCCGCTCGGGGCCGACGGGGTGCGGGCGCGGACGATCTCCAGGGGGACGGCGGCGCCGATCGGCGAGCCGTAGAGGATGATCATCCGCCGGCGCGTCCAGGCCGTCTCGGGGGTGAGGATCACATCGCCGCCCTGGCAGGTATAGCGCATCCCGCCCTGCCGATAGGCGAGGGTTCCCAGAATCGAGCCGTCGCCCGGCACGGCCGACCAGGCGAAGTCCCGAGTCCGAAAGACGGTGGCGACGCCGGGCGTGTAGAGGGGGGGCGGCGCGGGCGGCTGCGGCCCGGCGGGGCCCAGGGGTTCTTCGGCGCAGGCGGCCAGGGCGACGATCGACGAGGCGATGAGAACGAGGCGCTTCATGACCCTCAACCTAGGACGGACCGGCGCGGCGGGCAACGGCGTATCGACCGCCTGGAGGCCCGCTGAATTTCCTTGGCGGGGGCCGGCTTACCGGCGATAAGCCAGCCCGCCGGTCGGCTGGCGGTCCGGCGAAGAGCGATCCCCAGAAGCGATCCCCAGAGAGGAAATTTCATGAAGGCCGCCGTGTTGCGCGAGGTTCGGACGCCCCTCCAGATCGAGGAGGTCCAGATCGGCAAGCCCGGCCCCCACGAAGTATTGATCCGCACCGCCGCCGCCGGGGTCTGCCACTCCGATCTGCATTTCATCGAGGGCTCCTATCCCCATCCCCTGCCGGCGGTGCTGGGCCACGAGAGCGCCGGGGTGGTGGAACAGGTGGGTTCCGAAGTGCGGACGGTGAAGGTGGGCGACCATGTGATCACCTGCCTGTCGGCCTTCTGCGGCCACTGCGAGTTTTGCCTCACCGGTCACATGAGCCTGTGCGTCAGTCCCGAAACAAGGCGCGGAAAGGACGAGTCCCCTCGGCTGTCGCAGGGCGACGGTCCGATGCTCCAGTACCTGAACCTGTCGTCCTTCGCCGAGCAGATGCTCATCCATGAACACGCCTGCGTGGCTATCCGCAAGGACATGCCGCTGGACCGCGCCGCCCTGATCGGTTGCGGGGTGATGACCGGGGTCGGTTCGGTGTTTCACACCGCCAAGGTGCGCCCTGGCGAGAGCGTGGCGGTGATCGGCTGCGGCGGGGTGGGGCTGGCGGCCATCAACGGCGCGGCCATCGCCGGGGCCGGGCGGATCATCGCCATCGACACCTCGCCGTCCAAGGACAACATGGCCCGCCACTTCGGGGCCACCGACTTCATCTGCGCGGCCGACACCGATCCGGTGGCGGCGGTGCTGGAGATGACCAAGGGCGGCGTACACAACAGTTTCGAGGCCGTCGGCCTGAAGAAGACCACCGAGCAGGCCTTCGGCATGCTCCGCCGCGGCGGCACGGCCAATGTCATCGGCATGATCCCGATCGGCCAGACCATCGAGGTGCCCGGCTACGCCTTCCTGGGCGAAAAGAAGATCCAGGGCTCGGCCATGGGCTCCAACCACTTCCCGGTGGATATGCCCCGCTTGGTCGACATGTATCTGGCCGGCAAGCTGAAACTGGACGAGATGGTCTCCCGCCGCGTCAAGCTCGAGGAGGTCAACGAAGCCTTCGCCGAAATGAAACGCGGCGAGATCGCCCGGTCGGTGATCGTGTTCGACGCTTGAAGGGCGGCGGAGCCTAGATCAGTCCCCGCACCTTCTCCGCCGGGCGGCACAGGGCGGCGCCCTTGGGAGTGGCCACGATGGG
>JBDTIW010000020.1:0-4960 GCA_039936215.1 Caulobacteraceae bacterium
CTGGCCGGCGCCGCCCTCACCCGCCCCGAGCTGGCGGTCCTGCTGGCCTATGGCAAGCTCGAACTTTTCGACGACATCATCGCCTCGCCGGCCCCGGACGATCCCTATTTCCTGGCCACCCTGGAAGGCTATTTCCCCAAGGCCATGGGCGCCTTCGACGAGGAGATGAGGCGGCACCGCCTTCGCCGCGAAATCATCGCCACGGTCATCGACAACGATCTGGTTAATCTCTGCGGCCCAACCTTCCCCGGCCGCCTGCGCGCCGCCGCCGGCTGCGATACGGCCGCCCTGGTCACCGCCTTCGAGGCGGCGCGTCAGATATTGCGCTTTTCGGAGGTTTGGGCGCGGGTCGAGAGGCTGGACGGCAAGGCGCCGGCGAGCGGCCAGATCGCCCTCTTCCGCGAACTCGTCTACGTGCTGCGCGGTCAGACCTATTGGCTGGCCCGCCGCGCGGCGCGCGAGAGCGGGGGGGTGCAGGGCCTGATCCGCGCCTATCGCCCGGCGGTGGATACCCTCAAGCGCCTGGTGCCGGGCGTGCTCTCGCCGTTCGAGCAGAAGGCGGCGGTGCGCCGGGCGGCGGGCTGGATCAAGGCCGGCGCGCCCAAGGACATCGCCCATTCGGTGGCCTTGATGCGGCCCCTCACCCTGGCCGCCACCTTGACCGATCTGGCCACCGCCCAGGGATGGCCGCTGGCGGGCGCGGCCTTCGTCTATCATCGGGTGGGCGGGGTGTTCGGCTTCGACCGTTTGCGCGCGGCGGCCGGATCGCGCGCCGCCGGCGACCCCTACGAGCGCCTGGCGGTCCGCCGGCTGATCGAGGACATGCTGTCCGAACAGGCGGTGCTGGCCGGCGCGGTGATGGCCTTTGCCGGGCAGGCCTATGCCGAAGACGCGCCCGAGCGCGCCGGCGGGGCGGTCGCCGCCTGGATCGCCGCCCACGCCGAGCCGGTCAGGGGGGTCAAGCGCACTGTCGAAGAGATCGAAAAGGCCGCCGGCGGCTGGTCCTTCGCCAAACTCACCATCGCCAACGCGGCGCTGCGGGAGCTGGCGGGGGCGTAGCGCTCGCGCTCCCTCCTCAAATGGGGAGGGACAGACGCCGAAGGCGTCAGGGTGGGGAGCGCCGAAGCTTCAGGTCGTGCCCGCGGGTTGGCGAAATCTCCGTGGTGGCTTCAGCACTCCCCACCCGTCTTGTCGCTTCGCTCCAAGCCACCCTGCCCGGAAGGAGAGGGAGGCGATCGGCGTCAGTGTCGAAACACCCGCACCCCGGTGAAGGCCATGGCGATGCCGGCGGCGTCGGCGGCGGCGATGACTTCGCCATCGCGGACCGAGCCGCCCGGCTGGATCACCGCCGTGGCCCCGGCCTCCACCGCCTGGATCAGGCCGTCGGCGAACGGGAAGAAGGCGTCGGAGGCGCAGGCCGAGCCCTGGGCCAGGGAGGCCGGCAGGCCGGCCGCGTCCGCCGCCTCGGCGGCGCGCAGGGCGGCGATGCGGACCGAATCGCGCCGGTTCATCTGGCCAGCCCCGATTCCGGCCGTCTGGCCGTCCTTGGCGAAGACGATGGCGTTGGACTTGACGTGCTTGGCCACGGTGAAGGCGAACAGCATGTCGCACATCTCCGCGTCGGTCGGAGCGCGGCGGGTGACGATCTTCAGGTTGGCGGCCGTGATCTGGGCGCCGTCGCGGCTCTGAACCAGGAAACCCCCCGCCACCGACTTGAAGGTCTCGCCCTCCGCCGCCGGGTCGGGCAGGGCGCCGGTGAGCAACAGGCGCAGGTTCTTCTTGGCCGCGAAGAGGGCGATGGCGTCTTCGTCGGCGTCCGGCGCGATCACCACCTCGGTGAAGATCGTGACCATTTCCGCCGCCGCCGCCGCGTCCAGGCGGCGGTTGACAGCGACGATGCCGCCGAACGCCGAGACCGGATCGCACTGCAGGGCGCGCCCATAGGCCGACCGGAGGTCCTCGCCCAGGGCGACCCCGCAGGGGTTGGCGTGCTTGACGATGGCGACCGCCGCCGCCCGCGCCGGATCGAATTCGGCGACGAGTTCGACGGCCGCGTCGGTGTCGTTGATGTTGTTGTAGCTGAGCGCCTTGCCCTGGACCTGGCGGGCGGTGGCGACGCCGGGGCGTGGACGGGGGAAGACATAGAGGGCGGCGGCCTGGTGCGGGTTCTCGCCGTAGCGCATGGCCTGCTTCAGCGAGCCTGACAGGGTCTTGCGCGCCGGCCAGTCCTCGCCCGCCTGGCCGGCGAACCAGGTGGCGATGGCGCCGTCGTAGGCGGCCGTGCGAGCGAAGGCGCGGGCGGCGAGCTTTCGGCGCAGGGCGAGGCTGGTCGCGCCGTCGGCTCTCAAGGCGCTCAGCACCTCGGCCACGTCCTCCGGCGCCGTGCAGACGGCCACGAAGGCGTGGTTCTTGGCCGCCGAGCGGATCATCGCCGGGCCGCCGATGTCGATGTTTTCCACGCAGGCCTCAAGGCCCGCGCCGCCCGCCACCGTCGCCTCGAAGGGATAGAGATTCACGTAGAGCAGGTCGATCGGCCCGATGGCGTGGTCGGCCATGGCCGCCGCGTGAGCCGGCGCATTGCGCACCCCCAGCAAGGCGCCATGGACCGCCGGATGCAGGGTCTTGACCCGGCCGTCCATCATCTCCGGATAACCGGTCAACGCCGAGACGTCCTTCACCGCCAGGCCGGCGGCGGCGATGGCGGCGCGGGTGCCTCCGGTGGAGACGATCTCGACACCCAGATCGGTCAGAGCGCGGGCGATCTCGATGAGGCCGGTCTTGTCTGAGACGGAGATCAGTGCCCGGCGGACCGGAACCTGGTCGGGGGCGGGCGGAAAGGCGGGCGCGGTCATGGCGTCTCCATCTGCGAGAGGGCGCCCAGGCGTGCGGCTTCAAGGGTCGTCAAAGCCCGCGCTCCCCGGTGGTCATCCACCTTCATCGCCAGTCACGCGGGCCGGGCGGAAAATAGGCGGCGGGCGGCGGGTGTCAATGACGGGCGGAACCTTGCCGAGGAGGTCGTTTGCCTCTGCCCAACGCGCGCCGCGACTAGGGATGCGGGGTGGGGTGTCCGGCCAGCGTCACCGCAAGCTTGGTCCGCTGTTCCGGGGTCAAGGCGTCGGCGGCGTCAGCCAGGCCCTGCACCAACGTCTTGCTGGCCTGATCGAGATCGACCATCAGCTGGGCGCGAAGCCGTTCCAGGGCGACGCGGTCGATCGTCGGCGCCGTCAGCAGACGCTTGAGATCCCCCGGCGCCCCCTCCACCTGCGGCTTGAGGGCCGCGAGGGAACTCAAGGAGGTGATGAGTATGGTTTTGATCCGCGCTTTCTGATCGTCCGTGGCGTCGACCTTGGCCAGCGTCTTGTCGAGGCGGTTCGACATGGCGACAAAGGTGGCGGCGTCGGAGTGCGACATGGCGTCGGGGGCGGTCCGCGCGGCGGGAGCGATTTGCGGGGAGGCCGCGGCCGGCGGCGCGCACATCGCCGGCCCCGCCGCCACGAGCGTCGCGGCCAAGGCGGCGCCCGCCAGTATGCCGCGCGCGCGCGCGGCCAGAACGCCGCCGGCCTTCGCCGGCCATGCCGTGGCGGCGCCTTCGATCGGATCGGCCATCGTCATCGGAACTCCCCACTCGCCGCCGCAGCCCACGCCGTCGGCGCTCTCGCGTCATGTTGCGACGCGCCAAGCGGTTCTGGCAAGCCCCTCCCGCCACACTGTCGGTAGCACACGATATGTCCGGTTTGGCCTTTGCGGGGTCGCTCGCCCCACGATGGCGGGGATACTTCTCGGTCGCCGGCGGGCCTGTCGCCGGCGGGCCTTGACAATTTGCAATTTTACGCCTACACTATTCCCGTGAGCCATGCCGCCTTCCAACCCTTCCAGGCGCCAGGTGCGATCCCGCCGCCCGACGCATCTTTCCGCCCCGCCCCGCCATCGGCGAGCCGGGTCGGGTCCATCCACCGTTATTAACGGTGATTAACGGCGTTTTCGGCGTCGAGCGCGACCGTAAGGGAGAGGACGCCAAGGCGACTCTCGGCTTGAGGAGCCGAACCCCATGAACGCCGAGCCTACCAAGAAGGCAACCGCTGACCCTCCCAAGGATGACTGGAGCCGTTTCGACGCGATGACGGCGGCGGAACGCCACGCCGCCGCCGTTCGCGATCCCGACGCGCGGCCGTTCACGCCGGAGGATTATGACCCACATGCGGCGCACACCTCAGGCGCGGGTGATCCGGCGGGCGCTGCGCCTGTCGCAGGAGGAATTCGCGGCGCGGTTTCACATTCCCCTTGGAACCCTGCGAGATTGGGAACAATGCCGCAAAGACCCCGGCGCCGCCGCCCGCGCCTATCTGGTGGTGATCGGGCGCAACCCGGCGGCGGTGACGGAAGCGCTGGACTAAAAAACCCTGTGCGGCGTCATCGCAATGCTGGCGACGTTGCGCGCGATGCGGAACGATTGGACTCTATCAAAAGCCGACGCAGACTAAGGATGGATTTCGTCCGGACGTCGTGGATTCGCCATCGATCCGCTCTGAGAACGAGATCGATCTGAATGATATGAGTATCTGGCGGGCGCGCCTCGGTAAATTTCAGCGCGACAATTGCCGTTGCGTGAGACGGATCAACGGAACGTACGGAGATCTTCTCGACGACCATGCCACCGTCGTCCTGGCAATCGCAGATCGGGTCACCATCGAGCGCCCCCACTTCTCCCTTCGATAATCTTTGGTCTTCTCGAATCAACCCGACCATGGACGGCTCGAACACTGCCGTCGCGGATCGCCCGACCGGATCAAAGGTTGGATTTTTCGAAGCTGAAACCGACGCAGGGTAATGTGAATACAACTCAGTCAGAAAAGCTCTCGCGCCAGCGAGATCGCTGGCCCACACTGTCGAGGTGAGGACGACTCCACTGACGAATGCCAGAACGACGAAGCCACTTGTTTTCATGTCTTCAAGGCTGAAG
>JBDTIW010000021.1:0-11979 GCA_039936215.1 Caulobacteraceae bacterium
GATCAGAGACGGGCTCGCAACGCTGTCCATCGTAAGGGCTCCTGATTCAAGGAGCCCCTTACGAATCACAAATCGCACCCCCTCGGGAATCCCCTCAGTCAAGCGCCCCTTCAAGCGATTGCCGTGCCTTCGTGCCCTCGCGGTTGCCGGCGATGGCCCCATCTGATAGCCGTCCGCCTTTCGCGCGGCCTGGTGGCGGAGTGGTTACGCAGCGGACTGCAAATCCGCGCACCCGAGTTCGATTCTCGGCCAGGCCTCCATGGCTCTTCGCGCGAAGCCGGACGTCACGACCCGTTCACGACAATGTGGTGAAATCCCGCCGATCGTCGCGGTTTGGAAGACTGGCGCTGCCCCACTGGGGCGCCCATCTAAGGCGGGGAAGTGAGGCGGCGTGGACTACATAATCAATCACGGCAACCAGCTCGACGCGTCGTCGGTGGTGAGAAGCTCCGCCCGGGCGGCGCAGCGGACCGTCCAGGATTGGCAGCGGGAGGGCGCTAGGAATATCACCATCCTCGACGAGAGCGGCCGTCACATCGGCTTCAACGAGTTGACCGAGCGGATCAAACGGGGTTTCTAGGTTCGGCGAAAGGCCGTTGTCGACGGCGGCCGGGGCAAGCGGAACCGAAGACGGCTCTAAGTCGTTATCGTATTAGGAGGAGATCGCCTGGGGGGCGATGAGAACGCGTATCTTCAAACCACATAGGTCTCAAGCCACCGCTCCCAAAAGCGGACTCCTCGCTTGGCGAACGTTCGCACCGAGCGGGCAGTGCTGAGCGCTCGGCCGACGCACGAGAAGGTGGAGGACGAGGCGGCGCGTCTCGACGCCGTGAGGCGCTATGAAATCCTCGATTCAGCTCCGGAGGGCTCCTTCGACCGCCTCACCGCGGTCGCCGCGCGCCTTTTCGGTGTGCCGGTCGCCGGCGTCAGCATCGTCGATCAGGATCGAATCTGGTTCAAGTCCCGTCAGGGTCTACCACTCGCCGAGGTGGCGCGCGCGCCCGGCTTGTGCGGTTCGACCATATTGGGGGTGGAACCCTACGTCCTGACCGACGCCGCGCGCGATCCGCGCGCCCGGGATCATCCCCTGGTCGCAGGTGAGTTCGGGATCCGATTCTACGCCGGCGCGCCGCTGCGCACCCCAGACGGCCACAACCTCGGCGCCCTTTTTGTCATCGACACCGCCCCACGGTCCATCCGCCGGCGAGACCGCGACCACCTCCAGGATCTTGCCGCGGTGGCCATGGATCAGCTGGAACTGCGCTTGGCGGCTCACCGACGCGACTCCGCGCCGACGCACGCGCCGAGAAGCCTTGCCTGGAAGACCGGAGCGTCGGCGAGCCCAAACCGGCTGCGTCTGGCCGATTGGCGCAAGTCCAGAGGGCTTACGGGAGTCGAACTGGCGCGGCGTTCGGGCCTTTCGGCCAGTTACATCAGCTTCCTGGAGCATGGGCGGCGGCGATACAACAAAGATACTTTGCATGCCCTGAGCAAGGCGCTCCACTGCTCCGCGGCCCAGCTGCTCGAGGAGCCGCCGTTCTGGTAGCGGGCTGGATCCGAGCCGCGCATCCGATCGGCGATCGGCGCGTTACCTCGTTCTGACACCGGAGGATGAATTGTGCGGGCGCTCGAGATGTCTATCCTGGCCGCCGGGGCGGCCCTCTCACTGATCGCGGGCGGCGGCGCGGCCAAGCTGGCCCTGGTCCCGCTGGACGCCGCTCTGGCCGGACATCAACAGGCGACCGCCCAAGAAGCGCCGGCGCAACAGCCGGCGATGTCGATCGCCGATCAGCCCGCCGCGGAAACGGTCGCCTGGCGCACCGAACCTCCTCTGGCCGCCGACGACCCCTGGGACGCCAAGCCGGTCGCGATGGCGGCGCGGGACGACGGACCCTCCCTGATCGCCGCCGTGGATGATGGTGCGGCCAGCGACCCAGATAGCCCAGCGACCGCCTCGGACGCCGCCAGCCAAGTTGACACGGAGTCCGCCCCCGTCGTCTCCAGCGATCCCGCGCGGGAGGCGACGCCCGCGTCCGCGATCGAGCCGGCGAGTGATAGTCCGCCCGCCGAGTTGGCCGACCCGCCGCGCCAGGATCCCGAAGGATAGTCAGCGCCCATTCCCGGTCAGTTTCCGGTCCTGGGGGTTTCGACGGCCGCGAACGCGGCGGGATTGTAGAGCGAGCGGGGCGCGTCGCGCTCCAAGCCCGTCGCCATGGCTTGCGATCGTCCCAGCCAAGCGGTCAGGCGGCCGGTCGCCGACGGGTCATGGCCGCGAGTGGCGGCGAGGGCGGCGGCGAGGTCCAGATCGGCCACGGCGAGGCTTTGGCGGGCCGGCGCCAGCGCCGGGCCGGCGTACCGCTCGGCCATGGCGCCCAGTGCGGAGCGGGCGGCCTGAATCATTACCTGGGCGGATCGACTGTCGCCGTGCGCCAGGGCGGCAATGGCGGCGCGGATGGCGCGGCGGGCGTCGCCCATGGCCTCCTCCATACGTACCGGCTCGCTCGCGGGCGCCGGGCAGGCCGCCGGGCTCAGGGCGCGGACGTAGGAGGCAAGGCCGGCCAGAATGGCCGGGGGCGGCTCGGGCCCGTCGAACTCCTCGGTGACCAGGCCATGAATGAAATGGGGCAAGGCGTCCGAGCCAGGCGCCTGGGAGATTTTCAGCGTTGCTTTGGGACCGCCGAGATCGGGGATGGGCACGGGGTCGAAAACATCGTCGCCGCGATGGCTGCTCATCATCGACGAAGTAACGTCGGCGGTTCCGGGCCTCCCCGACAGGCCGGGGAAATCGAAATTGGCGTTGGTGCGGCCGTTCTGGTGGCAGGTCTCGCAGGCCAGACCCGCCCGCGCCGCCTGGCCGCCCAGCAGCAGGGGATCGCGGAAGGCGGCGCGGCCCAGCTCCACCAGATAGGCCTGAACCGGATCGCCTGGGGCCTTGAGACACTCGACGGGACGGCGGGTCAGCAGACGCGCGGCGTTCGCCCCCGGGGCCAGCCACCGCATGGCTTTGAGCGGCGGCGCCGAAGGAACGGCGGCGGCCCCGAGCGCCAGGGCCGCGGCGGCGATCAGGAGGCCGGATCGCCGCCGTGCTCGATCCACCGCCGCAGATCCTCGGCCTCGGCGCAGCCGAAGGCACACTCGCCGTCCAACCTCGCCAGCATGGCCCGCGCGCCGGCCAGGTCGCCGCGGATCACCTTCAGTTCGCCGTAGTATTCGGTCGCCCCGCGATGGCCCGGCGCCATGACGAGGGCCCGCTTGTAGTCGGCCTCCGCCCGATCCAGCCGGCCAAGCTTGCGCCAAGTATAGCCCTTGTAGGTGAGGATGTCGGGGTGCGGCCCAAACGCCGCCTCCGCCTGGTCCAGGGAGGCCATCGCCTCGGGGTAGCGCCGCTCATTGATCAGACTGACCGCCCGTACATAGGCCAGATCGCCGGCCTGGCTGGCGGCGAACAGGAGGTTGGCCGGCGTGTCGAGGCGGGCGGCGGGACCGGGCGCGGCCTGGGTCGGGGTCATGGCCTGCTGCACGGCGGCGATGGCCGCCTTCAGATCGCTGGCCTGCGGGCAGGTCTCGTTGCAGCTCGCCGCCTCGCTCTTGAGGCCGTCGAGTTGCGCCCCAGCCTTGTCGGCCTGTTTGAGCCGGGCGAGGCTGACCGCATAGTCGCGGCGGGCGTCAATCCGAACCGGATCGAGCTTGACCGACTTCTCATAGGCCCTGACCGCGCTCCTGTCGTCCCCGGCGGCGGCGCGGGCCATGCCCAGCATGTACCAGCCGACGGCCGCCTTGGGCTCGACTTCGGTGACGTGCTCGAAATAGCGGGCCGCGTCCTTGAACCGGCCGGCGTCGAAGGCCGCCGCTCCGCTCTTGGCCTCCTCGGCGGCGTTGTAGCGGGGACCCGACGGCATGGCGGGCGAGGTGCTGGGCATCTGCCCGCCGCCCATCATCCCCATGCCCGACGCCATCGCCGCAGCCGGCGCCGCAGTGGCCAGAACCATAAAAAGCCCGCAGAGTTTCAACCGCCCGGACGTCATCACGAAGAGTCCTCGCACAGTCCCTCGAAGCGCCACTATGACTCCCTCGCGGCGGGCCGCCATGCGGCTTTTCGACGCCGCCGCGCCGCGCCTTGCACGGCCGTCCCCTTGCGCGTAATAGCCGCCTCCTTCCAGCGATGACCTGATCCTCGGTAGCTCAGTTGGTAGAGCAGCCGGCTGTTAACCGGCGGGTCGCAGGTTCGAGTCCTGCCCGGGGAGCCATCGGCGAGGTCGGCTCTTTTGCAAGTCATGGACGGCGCCATGCTCGAGGTCGAGTTGTTTCAGATTCATCGCGGCGTGGCGTTCGCGGACCGCGATCCGAAGGACGGCCTCGCCAACTGGAAGTCTCTCGGCAAGGGGCGGATCGTCGATCTGCCTTCGGTGGGCGACCAGATTCGGATCGCGCCCAAACTTGTGGTGCGGGTGAGAGGGGTGATGCACCTGGCGGCCATGGACGGCGCGGACCCGCCGGGCGAGCCGGCCGTCCGGCTGATGGTGGAGATCACCCCCGGAGACGAGGTTCTGGGCCCGATCGGCTGACGATCCCGCCTCGGCCAAATTTTGCGCCAGAACGCCCCTGACCCGAACGGGGTTCAGAGCTGTCCACGAAGGCCATGGTCCTTCACCCATTTCGCTTCGGACTCCGCCTCGACGAAGAAGACCTTCAGGGCGCCCGCGTCCTCGGGGCCGGCCCAGAACAGCTTGGTCGTCGCCTGGAATTTGGCGGTGTAGAACCAGCGGGCATCGCCGATCGCCCTCGCGCCCCCCGGTTCCAGAAAGACGAGGATGTCGGCATCGCGCGGATCATCGACCTTGGCGGCCAGCACGTCGGCTTCGTAGGCTTGCTTCACGACATGAATCTTGGCCATCGGCCGGCCTCCCCTCCGTTTCCAGATGTCTCGCGCGACGAACGGCGACAGGCGTCCTCACCAGACCCCGACGTTCGGCATCGATGTCCACGGCTCGGCGGCGGCGAGGGCCGCGCCCTCCTGAAGTAGTTCAACGGAGACGCCGTCGGGAGATCGAACGAAGGCCATGTGGCCGTCGCGGGGCGGGCGGTTGATGGTGACGCCGCCGTCCATCAGGCGCCGGCAGGCCTGGTAAATATCCCCCACCTGATAGGCGAGATGGCCGAAGTTGCGGCGCCGGCGTAGGTTTCCTTGTCCCAGTTGTGGGTCAGTTCGATCATCGGCGCGCGGACCTCCTTGGCGCTGGCCGCGTCGCCGGGCGCGGCCAGGAAGACCAGGGTGAAGCGGCCGGCGGAATTGTCGACGCGGGCGACCTCTTCCAGGCCAAGCTTGGCGCAGTAGAAGTCGAGCGCCTCGTCGAGGTCGCTCACCCGCACCATGGTGTGAAGAAAGCGCATCGTCCTGTCTCCTTGTCTCGGCGCCGCCCGCGCCCACTAAAGACTAGCAGCCGCGGCCGCCGGCGCCAGCCGCCAGGCCAAACCTTTCCGCGTATTCATTTGCCCTTGCCCGCCGGCTCGACGCACAAACTGAAGGATTCAGCGATGGGCCAGCCGGGGAAGGCCAAGCCAAATGCGCGTCAAGCCGTCCTACCTGGTGGTCGCCGCGATCGTGCTGGCGGTGTTCGCATATCTGCTGGCGCGCCCGTTCCTGGGCCCAGGCGACAAGGGCAAGAGCGCCGACGCCCAGGCGGCGGCGACGCCGACGACGCCCCTCGTTCAGGTCACGGATACGCCTCAGGCCGAGCATCCCTATCTGGTCGCCTTTCAGGGCCGCACCCAGGCGGCGCGCACGGTGGTGGTTCGCTCCGAGACGGCAGGGCTGGTGGCGGCGACACCGGTGTTGCAGGGCTCCTTCGTGCGGGGTGGAACGGTGCTCTGCCGCCTCGCGGTGGACGCCCGCGCCGCCGCCCTCGATCAGGCGCGGGCGGCGATGCGGGCCAAGCAGCTTCAAATGCAGGCGTCGGCCAATCTGGCCGCCAAAGGCTTCCGCTCCAAGACCCAGGTGCTCACCGACCAGGCCGACCTGGATTCGGCCTCGGCCGGCGTGCGCGCGGCCGAGGTCGCCCTGCGCCAGGTGAACATCGTCGCCCCGTTCGCCGGCGTGTTCGACCATCGCGACGCCGAGGTGGGGGCCTATCTGTCGCCGGGCCAGGCGTGCGGCACGGTGATCGAACTCGATCCACTGCTGGTGGTCGGCGACGTTCCCGAGACCGAGGTCGGCAAGCTCAGGCTTGGGGCGCCGGCTAGCGCCAAGCTGGTCTCAGGAGCCTCGATCGCCGGCCACGTCCGCTTCGTCGCCCGCGACGCCGATCCGGCCACCCGCACCTATCGGGTCGAGGTCATCGCGCCCAACGCCGGCAATGCCGTGCAGTCGGGACTGTCGGCGCAGATGCGAGTCGGCGCCGGGGTCGGACCGGCGCATCTGATCGCGGTCTCCGCCCTGGTGCTCGACGCCGGCGGCCGGCAGGGCGTGCGCTTCGTGGGAAGCGACGGTCGGGTCGGCTTCGCCCCCGTCACCGTACTCGAGGAAACACCCGCCGGGGTGTGGGTAGCGGGCCTCGCCGGCGACGTGCGGTTGATCACGGTCGGACAGTCCTATGTCTCCGAGGGCCAGAAGGTGCGGGTGGCGAGCGGCCCGGCCCGGACGGCCGGCGTGGCGGGGCCGCCGTCATGATCGCCGCCCTGATCGAAGGGGCCATCAAGCGGCGCAAGGTGATCCTGGCGGTCACCCTGGTCCTCAGCCTGTTCGGCCTCTACGCCTATATCACCCTGCCGCGCGAAGCCCAACCGGACATCACCGTGCCGTTCATCTCGGTGGTGGTGCCCTATCCGGGGGTCAGCCCAGAGGATGCTGAACGCCTGCTGGTGCGGCCGCTCGAGCGCGAGCTGAAGACCATCCAGGGTCTCAAGGAAATGAACGCCCGCGCATATGGCGGCGAGGCGGTGGTCCTGTTGGAATTCGAGGTCAATTTCGACAAGAACAAGGTGCTTGAGGACGTCCGCGCCAAGGTGGATCTGGCCAGGGGCCGCTTCCCGCCCGACGCCCTGCCGCCGATCATCGAGGAAGAGAACGTCAACGACGACCCTTCGCTGGGCATCGTGCTTGCCGGCCAGGCGCCCGAGCGCACCCTCGACGCCACCGCCCGCGCCCTCAAGGAGCATTTGGAAGCGCTGCCCGGCGTTCTGCGGGCCGATGTCTCGGGCGGTCGCGAGGAGATGCTGGAGGTAACGGTCGATCCGGTGAGGATGGAGGCGCTTGGGGTCAGCACTTCGGAGCTCACCGATGTGATCGGGCGCAACAACCAGCTCGTCCCGGCCGGCGACCTGATCACCCGCCAGGGAACCTTCGCGGTGAAGCTGCCGGGCGTCGTCCAGAGCCCCGACGACATCCTGCGCCTGCCGATCAAGACGAGCGGCGACAAGGTGGTCACGGTGGGCGACATCGGCCAGGTGCGGCGCACGTTCAAGGAGCCGACCTACATCACCCGGTTCAACGGGGCGCCGGCGTTCACCGTCGAGGTGGTCAAGCGGCCGGGGGCCAATGTGCTCGACACGGTCAAGGCGGTGAAGGCGGCGGTGCGGTCCGACAGCCGGCGGTGGCCGCCCACCATCCACGCCGATTACACCTTCGACGACAGCCAGTTCATATCCCAAACCCTGAACATCCTGGAATCGGGCCTGATCACCGCGACCCTGCTGGTGATGCTGATCATCATCGCGACGCTGGGAATCCGCCAGGGCTTGATGGTCGGCGCGGCCATTCCGGTGTGCTTCATGCTGGCCTTCTTGATGATGCAGCGGATCGGGATCACGCTCAATCAGATGGTGATGTTCGGCCTGGTTCTCGCGGTGGGCATATTGGTCGACGGCGGCATCGTGGTGGTGGAGTACGCCGACCGCAAGATGGCCGAGGGCATGGACAAGAAGGGCGCCTTCGCCGCCGCCGGCACGCGCATGTTCTGGCCGGTAGTCAACGGCACCTTGACCACCCTGTGCGCCTTCGTGCCCTTCCTGTTCTGGAACTCGATCGTCGGCAAGTTCATGAGCTATCTGCCGATCACTCTCTTCTTCGTGCTCGGATCCTCCATCGTGGTGGCCCTGATCGTCACCCCAGCCCTGGGATCGCTCGTCGGGCGCAAGCAGGGCGCGGATCTGGCCCATCTGGCCGAGATCGAGAAATCCGAGCATGGCGACCCCAAGGCCATGAAGGGGTTCATGGGCTGGTACGCCAACGCCATCCATGCCGGTGGGCGCCATCCGTGGATCGTCACCGCCGCGGCGGCCGCCACGGTGGTGGGGATCGTCGCGCTCTTCGCCGCCCAGCCGCATCCGGTGCAGTTCTTCCTGGACGAAGATCCGGACCACGCCACGGTCTTTGTGAAGGCGCGCGGCAATCTCTCGGTCGAGGCGCAGGACACCCTGGTCGCCCGGGTCGAGCGCAAGCTCATCGGCATCGCCGGCGTCAAGTCCATCTACACCCGCTCGGGACGCAGCACCTCTGGAGGCCAGTCGGCGCCGCCCAACGACTCCATCGGCCGCATCCAGCTTGAATTCGCCGATTTCCGGGTTGAACGGGCCCTCCACCTGACCGGCCGCGATATCGTCAAGGTGATCCGCCAGCGCATCGGCGAGACGCCCGGCGTACTCACCGAGCTGCGGCTGCCGCAAGACGGCCCCTCCCAAGGCAAGGACGTCCAGGTCGAACTGCGCGGCGCCGATCCGGAGGCGCTGAACCGGGCCGCCGACCTGGTGCGCGCCAAGCTGGCCGCCGATCCGCAGATCGTCGAACTGGAAGACAGCCGCACTTCGCCGGGCATAGAGTGGAACTTCACGGTCGACCGGGTGGCGGCCGGCCGCTACGGGGTCGATGTGCAGAGTGTAGGGCAGGCGATCGAGTTCGTCACCGACGGCGTGCTGGCCGGAAAGTTCCGCCCGGTGGACGCCCAGGACGAACTGGACATCCGGGCGCGCTTTCCTCCGGAGGCGCGCAACATCGCCGCCTTCGACCACCTGACAATCGCCACGCCCCAGGGGCCCGTGCCGGTAAGCTATTTCGTCAAGTTGACCCCCGCCCAGCAGGTCACCTCCATCGTGCGGCGTGACGGCCAGCGGCTGGTGGTCGTTCAAGCCAACGTCAAGGGGGTGGCGGCCAGCCAGAAGATCGCGCAGCTCAAGCCTTGGCTGGCCGAGGCGCCCCTCCCCTCCTCCGTGCGCTGGAAGTTCCGGGGGGCCGACGAGGAAACCCAGAACGCCGGCCTGTTCTTCATCGTCGCCATGGTGGTGACCCTGTTCCTGATGGCGACCATTCTCTTGTGGCAATTCAACAGCTTCTACGGGGTCTTCGTCACCCTCTCGGCGGTGGTGCTATCCACCGTGGGCGTGCTGCTCGGGGCCGATCTCAACATCGCCCACACCTTCGACTACATCTCGGCGATCATGATGGGGACCGGCATCGTCGCCCTGGCCGGGGTGGTGGTGGGCCACAACATCGTGCTGGTGGACACCTACTATCAACTCAGACGCCACGGTCATACCGCCGACGAAGCGGCCGTGCGCGCCGCCACCCAGCGCTTCCGCCCGGTGATGCTGACCACGGTGGTGACGGTGATCGGCCTCCTGCCCCTGATGTTCCAACTTCACCCGGATTTCCGGGCCGGCGGCTTCGACTACAAGGCGCCCGGCTCCGAATGGTGGGTGCAGCTTTCGGCCACCGTGGTGTTCGGCTTGACCTTCTCCACCGTCCTCACCCTCTTCCTTACCCCCGTCGCCCTGGCCGCGCCCGAGACCCTCAGCCGGGGCTTCGGCCGGCTGCGGGATCGGATCGGTTGGGGTGGGCGGGAGGACCGGGTGACCGGCCGCGATGCTATTCGGCCCAGGTCGGAGCCGATCGCAGCGGAGTAACGCCCCCCTCCCCGCGCGTCTGGCGCCGCCACAGGGCCGCGTATTCGCCGCCTTGAGCCAGCAGGGTCCCGTGGTCACCGCGCTCCACGATGCGGCCGCGGCGGATGACCAGGATCTGGTCGGCGTCGGCGATAGTGGAGAGGCGGTGGGCGACGACCAGGGTGGTGCGGCCGGCGCGGACCTTGCGCAGGGTCGCCTGGATCGCCGCCTCGGTGCGCCCGTCAAGGGCGCTGGTCGCTTCGTCGAGGACCAGCAGGCGGGGGCCGGCCAGCAGAGCGCGGGCCAGGCCCACCCGCTGGCGCTCGCCACCGGACAG
Organism: Caulobacteraceae bacterium; assembly: GCA_039936215.1. GTDB lineage: Bacteria > Pseudomonadota > Alphaproteobacteria > Caulobacterales > Caulobacteraceae > Acaudatibacter. The sequence continues at coordinate 10,211 of JBDTIW010000021.1, forward strand.
TTTCAGGCCGCGCTCGCCGACACGGGTTTCCATTCTATGCGGCAGGGTTTCGATGAACCGCGCCAGTTCGGCGGCTTCGGCGGCCGCCCATACCGCCTCCTCGCCGGCGGCCGGGTCGGCGAAGGCGATATTGGCGTGAAGGGTGTCGTTGAAGAGGGCCACGTCCTGAGGCACCAGGGCGACGGCGGCCCGCAGCGAGGCGAGGCTGGCGTGACGCAGGTCCATGCCGTCGAGGCTCACCTTGCCGGCCTGCGGATCGATCAGGCGCAGGGCGAGGCGCACGGTGGTGGTCTTGCCAGACCCGGACGGCCCTACCAGCGCCGTGGTCGTCCCTGGCCGCACCACGAAGCTGATATCCTCCAGCCCCACCGAACGGGCGGCGTGCCGAAAGGAGACCGCCTCGAAGACGAGTTCCGCTCCCGCCCCGGAGGCCGGTGGCAGGGGCCGGGCCCCCGGCGCATCTACGATCTCCGGCCGGACGGCCAGCAGGTTCAGCATCTGCTCCATGTCGATGAACGACTGGCGGATTTCGCGATAGTTGAAGCCAAGGGTGAAGAGGGGCGCGTAGACCTGCTGGAGGATCAGAATGCAGGCGGTGATGCCGCCGAGACTCATCTTGCCGTGCAGCACGTCCAGGCCCGCCAGCAGGGCAATCAGCACGAGGCCGAGGTTGAGCACCACCGACTGTATGCCGTTGAGAAGCTGCAGGGAGTTGTTGGACTGGACGGCGGCGTGGACATAGCCGTCCAAGGTCTTGCCGTAGCGGCTTACCACTCGCTCTTCGGAACCGAAGGTCTTGATGGTCTCGAAATTCATCAGGGCGTCGACGGCGAGGCCTGCAGCGTCGGAGTCGGCGTCATTGAGCGCCCGGCGATGCTTGATGCGCCAGTCGGAGATAGTGAAGGTGAAGGCTATGTAGACGACGATGGTGACGATGGCGACGCCGGCTAGCCGCCAGCTGAAGCGGCTTGTAAGGACGAAAGCCGCCATGGCCAGTTCCAGGACGGTGGGGCCGAGGTTGAAGACCACGCTGCGCAGCAAAAAATCGGCCGACCGTGCGCCGCGGTCGATCACCCGCGCCAGGGCGCCGGTCTGTTTGCCTTGGTGGAAATTGACCGACAGGGAGAGGGAATGGGCGAAGGCCTCGGTGGCCGACCGGGCCAGGGCCTGTTGCGAGACCGGGGTGAAGATGGCGTCGCGCAGATAGGGCGCCGTGCCGGCCACGAACCGCAGCAGAACCCAGCCGACCACGAAGCCGGCGAAGGCGACGAACACCGCCTGATCGGTCGGCCGGCCGCGATTGAGCTGGTCGATGGCCCGCTGGATGAACAGGGGGCCTATCACCCCGGTCCATTTACCGACCAGGACCAGGGCCAGGGCGGCCGCCAGGCGGCCTTTAAGACCATTGGCCTTGGAGCGCAGGACCAAGCGGACCAGATCGGCCATCGAACTCCAGAAGTCGAATTTCGGTCCGGGCTCCGCGACGCCGTCCGGCACGGCCATTCGCCGGTCGCCGGTGGGATTGAGCTCTCTCACCGCACTGGCCCAGGGGAATCGATGAGCAGGGTGGTCTGCGCCCCGCCGCCCGGCGTCATCCAGTCGATGCGCCATCCCGAGGGCGTCAACTGGGCCCGAAACGGCCCCTGGCGCAGCGGCTCGGCTGGCGATATGGAAACCCGCGTCTCGGTGTGCAGTCCGGCGCCGTTCAGCGCCAGTTGGTGATCGCCCACGCTCAACGGCTCGTCGAGCGCCAGGGCGAAACGCCCCGC
>JBDTIW010000022.1:0-6146 GCA_039936215.1 Caulobacteraceae bacterium
AGGCGGCGGGGCTGTTCGCCCAGGCCGTGGGCGTTGGTGTCGGGAAAAACGTGGACGCCATGATCGCGCTCCACCACGCCCAGGCGCCCCCGGGCGTAGCGGGGCAGGCGGGTGTGGCCGGCCGGATTGATGTTCCGCGCCCGGACCGTCTCGCCGGCCTCAAAGCGCCGGGGGGCCGGCGCGTCGCGACTGGCCGGGCCGCCGACGGCGAGCGTGGCGGCGACGCGGCCGGCGGTAAGCGGCGGCGTCGCTCGCGCCTGGCCCGCCGCCGGGCGGCCGGTCTCGATCTCGACCCGGGTCGCCAGGCCCGTCTTGACCATCAATTCGATCAGACCGGTGAGCCACTTCTCGTAATAGCTCATGCGCAGATAGTCGGGGCCCGGGATCAGTTCGCGCTGGTGACGCGAGGCGTCGATATTCCATCGGCCCCAAGCGCCGACCGCCAGGGTCAAGGCGAGGACGCGCGCCTCCCAGACCGCGTGAAACACCGGCTCGCCGGCCTCCGGGGCGATGGCGCCCAGGCCATGCATGCCGCCCATGTCGTGGACGCCGTTCATGAGCCCGCCGGGGGCGTGACCTTGGCGACGCCGATCATCGCATCGCGGGTGACCAGGGCGGCGAGGGCGTCCTCATCGAGAACCTCGGCGCCGTCCGGCCGCTCCGGCAAGACCAGGTAGCGCACCTCGGCGGTGGAATCCCACACCCGGATTTCAACCTCTTCGCCGAGCGCCAAGCCGAATTCGGCCAGGACGCCGCGCGGATCGATCACCGCCCGCGAACGGTAGGGCGAGGACTTGTACCACACCGGCGGCAGGCCAAGCACCGGCCAAGGGTAGCAGGAGCATAGGGTGCAGACGATGAGGTTGTGAATCCTCGCCGTGTTCTCGACCACGATCATGTGTTCGCCTTGGCGTCCACCGAAGCCGAGTTCGGCGATGGCGACCGTGGCGTCATCGAGCAGGCGCGCCCTGTAGGCCGGATCGGTCCAGGCGCGGGCCACCACCCTGGCCCCGTTGCGCGGCCCGACCTTGTGTTCATAGGTCTCGACGATGGCGTCCAGGGCGGCCGGGTCGACCAGGCCCTTGTTTACCAGCAGGGATTCCAAAGCTTTGACGCGCAGGGCGAGGTCGGACGGCGGCTCCTGGCCGTGGTCGTGGGGATGATCGTCGTGGTTGTGCATGGCCGGCTCATCCTACTTCCGCCCCGCCTTCCGCGCCGCGTACTTCGCGTCGCGCTTGGCCTTCTGTTCGGCCTTGGTGAGGGCCTTACGCTCCTTGCGATCGCCGCGTTTGGCCTCAAGGGCGGCCTCCTCGGCGGCCAGGGCCACCAGCTTGGCGGCCTCCTTGGCTTCGGCGCGCGCCTGCCGCACGGCGGCCAGTTCCCGCGCCTTGATCTCTTCGCGACTTTCGAAGACGGGGGCGGTGACGGTGGGCTTGGGGCGCAGCTTGGCCACCAGGGCTTTCTTGGCCTCGGCCTGGGCGGTGAGCCGGTCGGCGAATCCAGTTTTGAGCGGGTCCTTCATGGGTCTTTCGGGAGGGTGAAAAATGGCGCGCCCGTCAAAGCGCAAAACGAGACGCTAATCAATGTCCCGGCCGCCGACGATAAGGCGGGCGCCGCGCTGCAAGGTCAAATAGCTCCACAGCCAGGTGAAGGCGACGATGAATCGGTTGCGAAGGCCGATGAGAAAATAGATGTGGATCGCGCTCCAGAACAGCCAGCCCACGAAGCCGGTCAGGCGCACCGGCCCCAGATCGACCACCGCCGCCTTGCGGCCGATCGTCGCCAGATCGCCGTAGTTGCGATAGCGGAACGGGGTGGCGGCGTTCTCGCCCCTCGCGCGGGCGGCGATCACGCGGCCGACATAGAGGCCCATCTGCTTGGCGGCGGCGGCGAGACCCGGCACGGGCCGGCCCTTGGCGTCGCTGACGCTGGCGGTGTCGCCGATCACGAACACATTGGGAAGACCCGGCGCGGTGAGATCGCCTTGCACCCGCACTCGCCCCGACGAGTCGTGATCGGCTCCCAGCCAGGCTGCCGCGTCGGAGCCGCGCACGCCGGCCGCCCACACCACCGTGCCGGCGTCGATCCGCCCGTCCTTCACATCCACGCCCCGCGCGTCACAGCCGGTGACCTGCGTATCGGTCATCACCTCGACGCCCATGGTCTCCAGGGTGCGCCGGGCGTAGTCGGCCAAGCGGTCCGGAAAGGTGGCCAGCAGCCGCTTGCCGGCCTCGATCAGAACCACTCGCGCCGTTCGCGGATCGATGTGGCAGAAGTCGCGCGGCAGGGCCTCGCGGGCCACCTCGGCAATGGCGCCGGCCAGTTCGACTCCCGTGGGGCCGCCGCCGACCACCACGAAGGTGAGCAGGCGACGCTGGTCCTCCGGGGAATCCACCAGTTCGGCCTGTTCGAAAGCCAGGAGCAGGCGCTGGCGTATGCGGGTCGCATCCTCGATGCGCTTCAACTCCGGCGCCGCGGCGGCCCAGTCGTCGTGGCCGAAATAGAACGGCCGCGCTCCGGTGGCGACGATCAGATAGTCGTAATCGAACGACAGAACGCCGGCTCGCACCCGCCGCGCCACGGTGTCGATCCCGCTCACCGCCGCCATGACCACCCGGACATTCTTCTGGCCCGACAGAAGGCCGCGGATCGGCCAGGCGATGTCGGCCGGGGAGAGGGCGGCGGTCGCCACCTGATAGAGCAGGGGCTGGAAGGTGTGATGGTTCTGGCGGTCGATCACCGTCACGTCCACCCGCGCTCCGGCCAGGGCCCTGGCCGCCTCGAGGCCGCCAAATCCCGCCCCGATCACCACCACCCTGGGGCGGTGTTCAGCCACCGCGCCTGGCGCCCCCGGCGGGATCACTTCGCCAGCATGGGCCGACCTTCGTGGGCGACGAGGAGGTCGTGCATGTCGTCGGCGTGCTCTTCCTCCACCGACAGGATCCACTTCAGCATGCGCGTGGTGGTGGGATCGTCCTGGTCGAAGTAGCGGACCAGTTCGCGGTAGTGCTCCACCGCGATGCGCTCGGCGATGAGGTTTTCCTTGATCATATCGACCAAGGTGGGGCCGGTGGAATATTGCGAGGCCGAGCGGGTCGCCAAGCCTTCGGGGCTGAAATCCGGCTCGCCGCCAAGCTGGGTGATCCGCTCGGCCACCGCCATCATATGCTCCTGCTCCTCCTTGGCGTGCTCGGCGAATTCCGCCTTGACGCCCTCGCTGGATATCCCCGTGGCGGTGATGGAATGCATCGTATAACGCAGCACGCAGACGATCTCGGTGGCCAGAACCGATTGCAGTATGGCTACGGTCTGCTTGGGATCACCCCGGTAGTTAGGGGTCATGGCCCCGTCGGCGATGTTCTTGCGCGCCCGGTCGCGAAGGGTTTTGACATCGGTGAGAAAGGGCTTGGCGGGGGATTTGGCGGTGGCGGCCATGGGGTCTCCGGTTGTTCGAGATGAAGCCGCCGCCCGAAATGGACGCGACGCGCCGAGGAAACGCGAAGTCGCCCCTCAAAGTTCCGCTTGTTGGACCGGCGGAGCGGCCCGAAGCTTGGCCACCAGTTCGGTGAGATCGCGCACCGCCGAGGTGAGGTTCAGCACCTCCTTTTCCCGAAGCTGGTCCACTTTCTGATGCAGAAGCTCGATTTCCAGTTCCGCCTTGATATTCACCCGGTGGTCGGTCTCGGCGGCGGCGCGATCGACGTCCTGCTGGCGGTTCTGGCTCATCATGATGAAGGGGGCGGCATAGGCGGCCTGGAATGACAGGGCCAGGTTGAGCAGGATGAAGGGGTATGGGTCCCAGCGTTGCACGAAGGCGGTGACGTTGAGGATGATCCACACCAGCAGAATCACCGACTGGACGATGATGAACGGCCACGAGCCCATGGTCGCCGCCACCCGATCGGCCACCCTTTGCCCTAGAGTCAGGCGCCGCTCGCTTCGGGTCGAACCGGCCAGGGCCAAGCGGGCGCTTCGCCGCAGGCGCCGCAGTTCGGCCAGCAGCCGCTCCTCGCCTTCATGGAGGGTGGTTTCGATATCCGAAACGGACGCCATGCCAATTGCTTCCGATGTTGCGGTCACGGCCGCGCCTTCCTGGACGCCAACCAAGCGATCAGGTCGGCGCGCTGGCGCGGATCGTGGAGGGTGACAGCCATGGCCGTGCCGGGAACAGCCTTGCCGGGGCCGGCCAGAAACCGGTCGAGCTCGGGGAAGGTCCAGGTGATCGCGGAGGCCTTCAAGGCCGGCGTATAGTGGAAACCGGCCACCGTGCCCGCCTTGCGTCCGAAGACGCCGGTCAGGCTCGGGCCCTGGCCGCCGCCGGCGGCGAGGTGGCACATGACGCAGCGGTCCTCGAACAGGGCCGCGCCGGCAACCGGATCGCCCGTCGCCTGGGCCAAGGCGGCGGACGACGACGCCGCGACGGTCGCGGACAGAATGGCCAGTGATAGGACGCGCCTCATTTCGCGCTCCCGGCGCGCGGGGCGTAGGCGATCCGCCAGACCTGGTCGCCGCCGTCGTCAGTGACCAGCAGCGCCCCGTCGTGGGCCACCGCGACCCCCACCGGCCGGCCCCATACCTTCTGGTCGTCGATGACGAAGCCGGTCAGGAAATCCTCATAGGCGCCGGTCGGGACGCCGCCCTTCATGATCAGCCGCACCACTTTGTAGCCGGTGCGCTGCTTGCGGTTCCACGAGCCGTGCAGGGTGACAAAGGCGTCGCCGCGATAGGCGCTGGGAAAGGCGGCGGAGCCGGCGGCGGCGGTGTAGAAGGTCATGCCCAGCGGCGCCGAATGGGGCTGGATCAGCACGTCCGGAAGGGTGACCTTGCCGGCCAGATCGGGGCGCGCGCCCTTGACGCGGGAATCGGCATGACCGCCGATGTAATACCAGGGCCAGCCATAGAATCCGCCGGCCTTGACCGAGGTGGCGTAGTCGGGCGGCAGGTTGTCGCCCAGATTGTCCCGCTCGTTGACCACGCACCACAGCCGGTCGGTTTGTTTCTGCACCGCCATGCTGACGCAGTTGCGAAGGCCGGTGGCGAAGACGCGCCGGCCGGCGCCCAGCGGATCGAAGGCCAGGACATCGGCGCGGTCGGCCTCGCGCCCCCAGGCCGCGCCCAATCCATGCGCCGCCTCCCACGCCTTGGCCTCGGGGAGCGTCTTGGCGGGCATGCTCTCGGCCATGTTGGAGCCCGAGCCAACCGAGACGAACATCGTCCGCCCATCGCCGGAAAAGGCCACATCGCGGGTCGAATGGCCCCCGGCGCCGTCGGCCAACTTGGCGACCACGATCTGCGGCGCCGCGCGCGCTTTCAAATCGCCAGGGCGATAGGCAAAGCGGACCACCGAATTGACGTTGGCCACATAGACCCACTGGGGGTTCGGCCCGGCCGGATAGAAGGCGATCCCGAACGGCCGGTCGAGCTTTTCGGCGAAAGCCACGGTCTTGGATGGCGTGGTGGCCCCGTCGGCGGCCCGCAGCACGGTGATCCGCCCGGCGTCGGTCTCGGCGACGAAGATGTCGCCGTTCGGGGCCACCCGGATCTGCCGGGGCCCCTCCAGCTTGGCGAAGGCGGTGACGGCAAAGCCCGGAAGGGTTTTCAGGCTCGCGCCGGCCGGCCGATCGACCACGCTGGACGGCGCCCCGGCCGGCGGCGTCGCGAACGCGGCCGGCATGTCCGCCGCCGTGATGCGCCGAACCACGCCGGGCGCGTCCGATCGCCAATCGCCAAGGGCGGCGGCGCCTTCGCGGATGGGGGCTGCGCTAACGCCGGCCGCGGTCGCCAGGGCGACGATCGCCACTATGGTTCTTGTGTACATCGGGCGCCCTCGCGTTTTCACGAATGAAGCATGATCAGGCCTATCGTGCGAGAGGGTAGTTGATTGCTCCACCCGCCGCCCCGCAAAGAGGCCTCGATGACCGCCACATCCTCCCCGTCCACAAAAGCGCCCCGGCGCCTTGAGGCGATCGCCGTGGTCGGAAGCTCGGCGGTCTTTCTCCTCGCCGCCGCCGCCCTTCTGAATGGGGTCTTTTCTTCCGTTCCCATGCCGAACGACCTGCGCAAATCCGCCGTGATCGCCCATCTTGTTACGGTGATGGCGGCCCTGCCGCTGGGCGTCTCTCAACTGGTTCTACCCAAGGGGACCC